>DASQGM010000144.1:0-6295 GCA_035632615.1 bacterium
CCGGCGGTCACGGCGCCGTTCGCGTCCGCGCCGACGGTGATGAGGTTCGCCGGCGAGGTCGTAGCCTCGATCGGATCGGTCAACGCGGTCGGGTTCCCCTGCGCGTCGACGCCGATCAACGACAGCGCTGCGGTGGTCCCGGCGAACAGGTCGAGCGGGCGCCCTCCGTTCACGAGCAGGCGCGCCGGCGCTCCGGGCACGGCCGAGCTGTAGACGAGAACGGCATCGGCCACGGGACGCTCCGTGCCGTCCGACGGCGAGTTCACCACCGCCGGGGCCGGAGCGCCCGGCAGTCGCACCACCATCGTCGCGGACCCGCCGCTGTCGAATGCCATCGCCTGAGCCGCGCCGATGCGCCGCATGTATTCCGCGAGCTGCGGCCGGGTGAGCCCGATGCTGAGCGCTGGCTGCCGGCCGTCGACCTCGACGAACGTGAGCGTGTGCCCATCTTGCCCGATTCCCACGGCGATCACAGGGTACCGGTAGTCCCGCTCCTTTGGCGAGGGCGCGTCGGGATCCTCGACGACCTGTCCATTCTGCACAAGCACGGGGCCGCCCCCGATTGCGAGCTGGGCGTCGCGCCAGTCGGGATCGGTCGTCAGGTTGAGCTGCACCGGGCTGCCCGCGTTGAGCCGGCCCAGCCAGTCCGCCCCCGCGCCGAGGCCCACCAGGATGAGGTCGTTGTTGGGGAACGGCGCGAAGAACGCCCGCTGCGGCCAGACCTGCTTCACGAAGGACCGCCCCGTTTCGTCGGTGGGCGTGAGCTCGACAACCATCTGCCGCGCTCCCGGGTCCGGCGGCGGCGCGCCGTACCCCCGGATGTTGGACATGAGCACGATCCCGTTCGGCACCAGCCCGGTGTTGTACCCGTCCAGCGGCCGCGTCTCCCCCGTCTCGGGGAGCATCAGCGTGCCGGTCCATCGGTAACGGACGATCCGGGCGGCGCCGTCCCTGCCGACGACGAGCGCCACCCATCGCCACGGGCTGCGTAACAACTGTCCGTTTTGGAGCAGGATGTTGAGCGGGATGCCGGACTGGTGGATGTCAAAATAGTCCGCATTGACGCCCGCGATCGCCCCCGCGCGGAGCACCATCGAGGACACGGGCTCGTCGTCGCTCATCAGGCGATCCCGGGCGAGTCCCACCCCGAGCCGGACCGTGGGGTTGCTCAGATCCACCTGCATCTGGTGCACCTCGAGCGGACCGTCGGCCGTCGCGAGCGTGGTGTGGCGGTACTGGACTCCCGACGCCACGGGGAGGTCGAGGTTCGCGACCGCGAGCACCGCGGGCCACACGTTGGGCGGCGAGACCGCGAACACGGTCGGAACGGCGAGAACGAGGACCAGGAGGCACGCGAGGCAGAACCCCGTGGTGCGACGGCGAGGAGCATTCGACCCCATGCGAAGCCCGTCCGTAGCTGCGACGTTGGCGAAGTAGCCGAAACGTTCGCCGATCAGCCGCTCGTACCCTGCCGCGCCGGATCGGCCACCCCCGGCGCGGGCGAGATGCGCTCCACTGCCCCCGTCGCGATCGGTGGAGCAGCCTACGGCTTGTGGGGCGTTCCCGGTGGCGGCGGAGTAGCGCCCGGACGCGTCACCGCTGGACCGTGTCCGCCCGAGCTCGGCGCGCCGGCTTGAGCCGGTAACCCGAGAAACGTCTTGATCGACTTCGGGAGCGCGTCGAGGGCGTTGGCGGCCACGACGTACTCCAATCCCAGCGCCTGATCGGTGACGATCCACCCGCCTTTGGGCTGCGCATGGAACGCCACCGCAAAGCGCGCGTCCGTGCCTCCATCGGTCCGGATCTCGAACGCCGGCGCGCCCTGGGGCGGCGAGGTCAGCGCCCGAACCGAGTCGGCGTCAAGGAGGTTCATGGCGGAGAACATGTCGGAGACGTCTCGGTCGCTCAACCGACCCCCCGTGAACCCCGGCCCCTGGCGGTGGATCTCGAGCGATTGCCCGTTCCGCCGCCATGTGAACGCCGTCAGATCCGCCGGGTTGTACGGAAGCACGCGCGTACTCACGAGCGAGATCGACGCGGGCGCCACCTTGCCGACGATCGAAGGATCGAGCTCGAACACGGTGTGGGCGCCCGCGACCATGCCGTAGGCGACTTTCCCGCCCGGCGCGACCAAGATCCGAAGCGGCTCCGGGCGCCCCTTCAGCGTGAGATCCATCGCGACCGCGGGGTGATCCAGCCCGTACGGACCCAGGTCGGTCACCCCGTCATGGAAGCGTTTCGCCTCCGAGGTCGTCAGCGGGAAGAACAGGTCCGTCACCTTGAAGTCGTCCGCGGGCCACGCAGGGCGCGCACGCGGCGCTCCCGCCCCCTCGATCCGCCACCGGTCGGGACCCGTGCGGTCCACGACCAAGGTGGTGTCGGACGACGCGATGCGGACCTGCTGGACGTCCGCGTTCGCGAAGTCGGCGAGCGTCTTCTGACGCAGGTCCGCGGCGGACTTGGACAGGGAATCCTTGACCGCCCCATCCACCAGGTACACCGTGCCCGAGTCGAGTCGGGCGTAGATCGCCGTCCCCACGGGGGACGCCTTGCCCAACTCGACCGTCGCGGTCTTCCCGCCCGTAGCGCGGAGCGTCATCTTGACGTCCGGCGCGTTCAAGCCGTACGCCGCAGCGTCCTGTCCGACGCCGCCGAGCGTCCGCTGCGGCACGATGCCGGTCACCGCGTCCAACAGGTCGTTCACCGAGAACGACGCCGCCGGCGTGCCGTACGGACGGGTGATATCCCAGTGGGTCGCATCGCGCCGGGCCAGCTCGACGGCACCCTTAGAGGTCACCAGGGACACGCCGGTGATATCGCTCTTCCGGAGCTGGACGAGGTGTTTGGCCTGTTCCGCTCGCTGCGCCTGCGGCCGGTCCACGGCAAAGATATAGGCGGCGATCGCCGCGACCACCACCGCAAGGATCATCGTGACGCGTGGGTTCACAGCGCCCGCCTCTGCAGGTAGATGGAACCGCCGAGCACGAGCAGCAAGAGCGGGAGCGCGATCACGCTCCCGATGAACAGGTATCGGCCCTGCTGCCCGGTCACGAGGAACGGATCAAACGGGGTGGCCCGGGGCGCGATGCTCACGAGGTTGCCGGACTGCGTCAACCACGCGACCGTGCTCGTGAACAGATCCCGGTTGCCCACAAGCCCGACGTACGTGTTTCTGATGAACGAGCTGTTGCCGAGGATCACGGCCGAGCCCTTCGGCCCTGGCGGTGCCGGCGGAGCACCCTTCGCCGCGCCGGGCGCCCCTGCGGACGGCGCCGGCGATGGGTTGGGCGAGATTTCCACGGCGAGCACCGCGGGCCCCTTGATGTCCGTCCCCTGCTGGAACCGGAGATCTTCGGTCGCGGTGTCGACCTTCACGTAGCTCGCGGCCGAGCTTTGCACGACCGGCGTCATGGTCACGCCGAGGGTTTTCACGTTGGGAACGAGCGGCGTCGCGAGCGGGAACGCGGTGGCGAGCTGGAAGTTTTGAGTGATGTCGTTCGGCGGATACTGCGTGACGATCGGCACGCGGACGTCCCCGCCGAGTAGGCGCGACACCGGATCGATCACCACGCCCCCCGGCGCCCCGACGTGGAACGCCGTCGCGAGCCACGCCCGCGTCCCCGCGGGCGTCTGCGGATCCACCATGACCAACAGCTTCCCGCCGTCCTGGTAGTACCGGGTGAGCGCCGCCGTTTCTTGCGGCAGCAGGTCGTTCGTCGGAGCTGCGATGATCACGGCCGAGGCGTCGGGCGGGATCTGGCCCGTCTGAATCAGCGCGAGCGGTTTCACGTCGAACCCCTTGCTCGTGAGCGCCTGCTTCGCCGTGCCCATGCCGGTGCGCGTGAAGTCGTCGAGCGGGATCTCCCCTTCGCCCTGCAGGACGTACACGGTCTTCTTCGACGTCGCCAGGACGTGGAGGATGCCGTTCGTCAGCGCCTCTTCCGACCCATCGTCGACCGTGTACGACGCCGCACCGTGCTGGAGCACGATCTGCCCGTACGAAGTGACCTTGTACTTCTGGGCTTCCGCCGGGTTGCGGTCGGGATCGACGATGCGATACTGAAAGTCCTTGCTGTAGTATTGATACGTGCCCAGCTGCTGGCGATACGTCTGCGCGGAGTCCGCGCCGGGGAACGCCACCGCCTGGATCGGCCCCGGCAGCGTCCGGAGCACCTTGATCGTCTGCGGCGACAGCGAGTGCTCGCGCGTGGCGGTGAGGTCCCACCGCACGTGATGCTCCGTCACCAGGTAGTTCAACCCAACCAGGAGCGCGGCGACGAGGATCGCCGAGATGAGCGCGTTGGTCGTGAGCAGGGCGTTGCGGCGCTTCATCGCACTACCTCCACTTCCGGGACTCGAGCGCGAGCACGCCCAGGAACACGAAGAACCCGGCGAGGCTCAGGAAGAACACGATATCCTGGGTGTCCACGACACCGCTCGCGAGGTTGGTGAAGTGGGTCGAGAACGAGAGCGACGACAGGACCTGCTGCACCGCCGATCCGGTCGCCTGCTGGGCGAACCCGAGCACCCAGAAGAGCAGCAGCAGGGCAAACCCGATCGCCGCCGAGACAATCTGGTTCTCGTTGAGCGTCGACGCGAACAAGCCGATCGCGAGGAACGCACCGCCGAGCAGCAACAGACCGATGTACGATGCTGCGAGCAACCCCCAATCCAGCCGCCCCACCAGCGCGAGCGAGAGCGGCATGTACGCGCTGATCGCCAGCAGCACGAGGAACAGCACCACGCCGGCGAGGTACTTGCCGAGGACGATCGCGGTGCTGCTGACGGGCGATGTCGCGAGCAGTTCCATCGTGTGCGCGCGGTCCTCTTCGGACACGAGCCGCATCGTCAGGATCGGAATCAGCAGGATCAGCACGAAACTCGCGTCCTGGAACAGCGGGGAGAAGATAATGCGCGTCGGGTCGAAGCCCGGCGGGGGCGGCCCCTGGAGCTGCAGCACCTGCACCGTGTAGACGCCGATCAGCGAGAAGAACAGAAACCCGGTGATCAGGAAGAACATCGCCAGCGCCACGTAGGCGATCGGCGATGTGAACAACTGCTTGAGCTCCTTTCGGGCGATCACGAGAACCCCGCTCATGCCGGAGCTTCCTCCTTGCCGGTGGTGGCGTCGTCCGAGGCCGCGTCCTCGTGCGTCACGAGCTTCAGGAACACGTCCTCGAGGCTCATCGCGAGCGGGCGCAGTTCGAGCAATCCGGCGCCTCCCTCGACCACGGCGCTGGCCACCTGCTCGCGCACGTCCCGGCCGAGCTCGGCCTCGACGATCAGTTCCCCCTGATCGGCACCGGGCGCGACGTGGAGCACGCCGGGGATCCGGCCCAGCCTGACGGGAAGGTCGCCCGCGCCGCGCGCGGCGCGGACGAGCGTCTTCTCCGAGCTGCGCAGCCGAGACGCGAGCTGCTCGTACGTGTCCACCGCGATGATCGCGCCTTCATTGATGATGATGACCCGGTCGCACACCGCCGTTGCCTCGGGGAGGATGTGGGTGCTCAAGATGATGGTATGGCTACCCCGGAGGCTCCTGATGACCTTGCGGATCTCCACGATCTGCCGGGGATCCATGGCCGAGGTGGGTTCGTCCAGGATCAGGACCTCCGGATCGTGGACGATGGCGTGCGCGAGGCCCACGCGCTGCCGGTACCCGCGCGACAGGTTCCGGATAAGCCGGTCGGCAACGTCGTCCACGCTGCACAATGTCATCGCCCGGTCCACCGCATCGGCGATCTTCCGGCGCTCGACGCGCTTCAACCGGGCCACGAACGTCAGATACTCGTGGGTCGTGAAATCGTCGTACAGCGGCGCCGTCTCCGGCAGGTACCCGAGACGGCGCTTCGCCTCCATCGGCTTCTCGACGATGTCGAATCCCGCAACCGACGCGCGGCCGGACGTCGGCGCGAGAAAACCCGTCAGAATGCGCATCGTGGTCGTCTTCCCTGCGCCGTTCGGCCCGAGAAACCCGAGGATCTCGCCCTCCCGCGCCTGGAACGAGACGTCCCGAATGGCCCAGCGCTCTCCGTAGTTTCGGGAGAGCGAATCGGCCTGAATCACCCCGCACCACTCCCTTCCACACAGACAGCCTTTATCCTAATGGGGGGCGCGGTCGGATGCAAGCGCCGAAAGGAGCCTCTCGGCCCGTCCCGAACTGTCGGCCATGCAGTCGATTCGCGCCCTCGGCCTCCTCGTCGTCGTACTGCTCACCCTCACCACCCAGTCCCCGGCCGCGGGCGGACCACCGCCGCGCCGGGTTCCCCCTCGCCTCGCGTTGTGGATGGAACCC
>DASQGM010000145.1:0-16200 GCA_035632615.1 bacterium
CCCGCCCCAGAAACACCGGCCCGTGTTTCGTCCCCAGCGTCAGCGGCCCCAGCTTGTCCGACATCCCGAACTCCGTCACCATCTTCCGCGCCAGCTCCGTCGCCTTCTCGAAGTCGTTGGCCGCCCCGGTCGTGATATCCCCGAACGTGCCCTCCTCCGCCACCCGGCCTCCCAGCATCGCCGTGATGTTCGCCAGGTCCGCCCCGCTGAACCCCGGGGTCCGCCGCGCCAGCACGTCCAGGTTCACGTCGTCTGCGATCGGCTTGCCCCGCACGTGCACGTCCAGGATCGCCCGCCGCCCTTTCGCGTCCGGGTTGTCCACCACGATCCGCCGGTCGAACCGCCCGGGCCGCAGCAGCGCCGGGTCCAGAATGTCCGGCCGGTTCGTCGCCGCGATCACGATGATCCCCGAGTTCGGGTCGAACCCGTCCATCTCCACCAACAGCTGGTTCAGCGTCTGCTCCCGCTCATCGTGCCCGCCGCCCAACCCGGCGCCCCGCTGCCGCCCCACCGCGTCGATCTCGTCGATGAACACCAGGCACGGCGCCGACTTCTTCGCCTGGTCGAACATGTCCCGCACGCGGCTGGCCCCGACCCCGACGAACATCTCCACGAACTCGCTGCCCGAGATCGAGAAGAACGGCACCCCCGCCTCGCCCGCGATCGCCCGGGCCAACAGCGTCTTCCCGCTCCCCGGCGGGCCCACCAGCAGCACCCCCCGCGGGATTTTCGCCCCCAGCGCCTGGAACTTCTTCGGGTGCCGCAGGAACTCGACAATTTCCTGGAGCTCCTCCTTGGGTTCGTCGACCCCGGCGACATCTTCAAAGGTTGTCCGGATCTTCGTCTCGGTGTGCAGCCGCGCCCGGCTCTTGCCGAACGACATCGCTTGACCCGCCCCGGACTGTGTCTGCCGGATCATCAACATCCACAAGCCGGCGAGGACCAAGAGCGGTAGCAGCGTCATCAAGAGGTTCGGCCACAGCGACGACCGCGACCGCGGCTCCACCGTGATCGTGACGCCTTTCGCCTGCAAGAGGGAAATGTACGAACTGCTGTTGGCCGGCACGTAGGCGCGGAACGACCGGCCGTCCTTGAGCTGGCCCGAGACGGCTTCGTCGCCCACGGTGACGTGAGTCACCTGGCCGGCTTGGGCTTTGGCCAGAAAGTCGCTATAGGCGATTTCCTCGGCAGGGGTGTGCCGCTGAAAGAGTGGCAGGATGAGATAGAGTACGACCGCCAGAGTCACCGCCCACACGACTAGGTGACGCACATACTTGTCCACGAGTCCTGAATGCCTCCGCTTACATAACCCGTGTGGTCGCGATGGTTTGGAGGAACACCCCACCGTGACCGCGGGCTGCATTCCTGTCAGTTCCCGACGCGCCGTCACCGCTCACTCTCAGGATAATGCCCGCCGTGTGCCGACGGCATCAGGCCGCGGCTTGATTCGGTACTCGATCGGACCCAGGTCGTTGGTTCTGGCCTCGGCAAGGCGCCCGCATGCTTGGGTCACCAGGCCGTGGCCGTGGGCCAACCCCGACATCGTCTGATCGGTCGGTCTGGCCCATGCTCAGGGTTTGCAGGTCTGGGGCGTAATCAGCGGTCGAAGGCGAAACCGAACGCGTCTCGATCTTCGGGGATTCCCGAACGATTCCCGAAGCAGCCTTACCGCGGGGTCGTTCAGCGGGGTTGCGCCTCCACAACGTTCAGCGCGTCGGGCCCGCGGGGCGGGGGTCCGGCGGCGTCGAGGTCCGCCGCCTCCGCGTCCGTGAAGACCCGGGAACGGGTGATAAAGCGCACGCCTTCCGGGACTTCCAGCGAGAAGCTGTCGCCACCGGCCGGCCCGACATCGATGATCAGTTGCGTGTACGCCCAGGTCTCGAACTGGGCCCCGCCGATGTAGAAGGGGCACGTTTCAATGACGCCGAGCAGGACGTCGCCGGCGCCCACGCGGAACTGGTCTCGGCGGAAACACATGGGAGCGCTGCCGTCGCAACATCCGCCGGACTGGTGGAACATGAGCGGGCCGTACTGCTCCTGGAGGCGGCGGACCAGGGCCGCGGCCTGCGGGGTGATGACAACACGGACGGGCATCGGAACCTCCCGAGCGGCCGTGGATCGAAGTAGGCGTCTCTTTCCGAGGCCGTATAGTACCCTTAACTATGCTAAGTTTGCTTATCGGCGGCGCCTATCGGGTGGACGGAGTATTTCGCACTGCCTGATCGTGCCACGGGTCGCACGATCACTGATGCCAACTGTGCGGGAACGGACGAGTGGAGAGGAGCGGTCACGCATGCACGATCAATCCGCCTTCACCCGGGCGGAACGGCGCATCATTCGCGCGTACCGGACTCCGCGTCAGGTGCAGGCGTTTCTCCGGTCGGTGCCCTACAATTGGGAACGCGGCGGCAAGACGCTTCGCACATTCCGGGGCGTCGTCCGGCACCGGGAAGCCCACTGCTTGGAGGCCGCGTTGGCCGCCGCAACGGTCCTGGAGCAGCACGGCTATCGGCCCCTTATCCTCGATTTGCAGTCGCAAGACGAACTGGATCACGAGTTGTTCCTGTTCCAGCAGTCGGGGCGATGGGGCACGATCGCGCGGTCACGGGACTTGGGTCTTCACGGGCGGAAACCGGTGTTCCGAACCATACGTGACTTGGTGATGAGTTACGTCGACCCCTACGTGGACGGGTCTGGGCGCATCGTCGGCTACGGGGTCGGCCATCTCGACGAGCTGGTGCGAGGCGATTGGCGCCTGAGCGAGCGCAACGTGTGGGAGGTTGAGCGCGCGTTGATCCGGATGCCGCATCGCCGCCTGCACACATCCGATCGGCGGTATCAGCGCATGCTGAAGCGGTATCTGCCCTTTCGGGCGCGCCATTGGCCATTTACACCTCGGGCGCTGCGCGACCTGTACGGCCCTGCGACCGCCGCGTGGTGGTGATCGGCGCCCACGGCGCTCTCCCGACTGCGTCTACGAACGCGGCCGCTCGCCCCGCGCCATCATCTCGTAGGCACTGACGACCTCGAGCAGCGAGTTGGTGATCGCGTTTCGTCGCGCGCGGTTGTAGGCGAGCGTGAGCCGATCGACGAGCTTGCCGGCGTTGTCCGCGGCGAGCCGCATCGTGTAGATCCTCGCCAGTTGCTCGCTCATCGCCGATTCCAACACCGCCTGGTAGAGGCCGACGAGCAGGTGCTCGGTCAGCAGATGCGTGAGGAGCGTGGGCGTGTCCGCACGCGGCTTGACGACGACCCGCGGCCGGGGCGAGGTATCGCTTCGGACGTCCGGGGGAAGGAGGAGCCGAGTCGTCGGCGCGTACTGGAACCGCTGCACCGGGGCGTTGTGCACGACGATCAGGCGGCCGAACGCCCCCTGCTCCACCAGGCCCACGAGGTCCAGGGCCATTTCCTGCACATCGACGTACGCGGGGATGGACAGGGAGGGGAGGGGCCGGCTGTAGAGCACCGGCGCCCCCGCCCCCGCAAGCAGCCGGATCCCGCGCGTCCCCAGGCAGAGGTAGCGCACCGTCCGTCCTTCTGCGACCACCGTTCGCGCGTACTCCAGACCGTAGGCCACGAGCCGCTTGTTGAAGGGACCAACCAGCCCGCGTTCGGCCGCGACGAGGAGCAGTGCCGTCGGTGACGACGCTTTGCGCCCGCCGAGAAAGGCTTCTCGCTGGGCGTCGTCCAACGAGAGCAGCACGCGCTCAAACATGTCTCGGACGTGGGTGCTGTACCGGCGCAACGGGAGCGCGCCGCGTTCGGCTCGGCGCCACGCAATCTCGGCGACGGACCGAACGGCATCGAGGATCGGCATCAGACGCTGAATGCCTTGGCGGTGCGCTCTGAGCGTCTCGAGGTTCTCCATCAGCCTCCCGGTCCCCCGAGCCGGTCCTTGGCCGCCTCGGCCCAGCGTCGGAGATCGCGGGCGAGGTCCGGCCCGATGGAGGGCGCCGCGACGACCTGCGGGTCCACGTGGGCGAACTCCGCGGCCAGCTCGACCAACTGGCGCTCGAATTCCGGGACGGCCCCAGGCGTCAGGTCGTCCAACAGGCCGGATTTCAACGCCCACAGCTCCGCGACTTGCACAGCGAGCGGCACCACCTGCCGCTCCCGCTGGCCGAGCACGCGGGTGAGCCGCTCCCCGCGCGCGATCTGCGCCCTGGTCGCCTCGTCCAGGATGGCGCCAAAGCGGGCGAAGCCCTTGACCTCTTCATACTGCGCGATTTCCAGCCGGAGATTCGCCGCCGCATCGCGCATCGCGCCCGGCTGCGCGTCCCGGCCGACGCGCGAGACCGACCGCCCGATGTCGATGGCCGGCAACTGCGCCTGGGTGAACAGCGCGGTGTCCAGGTAGAGCTGTCCGTCCGTCATCGAGATCAGGTTGGTGGAGATGAAGCTCGCGATGTCGCCCTGCTGGGTCTCGATGATCGGCAGTGCGGTCACAGATCCCCCGCCGCGCGACTCGCTGAGCTTGAACGCCCGCTCCATCAGGCGGGCATGGGCCGAGAACACGTCGCCCGGATAGGCCTCCCGCCCGGGCGGCCGGCGGAGGATCAGGGACAGGCTTCGGTAGGCTTCCGCGTGGCGGGACAGATCATCGTACACGATCAGGGCATGCCCTCCGCGGTACGCGAACCATTCCGCCAGGGCGCACCCTGCGTACGGGGCGAGGTACACGAGCGACACGGGGTCTCCCGCATCGGCCACGATGACCACGCTGTGGGACAGCGCGCCGTATTGCCGGAACTCCTCGACGAGCTCGACCACCGAGGCCCGCTTGTGGCCCACGCTCACGTAGATACAGACGACACCGCTGTCGCGCTGATTGATGATCGCGTCGATGGCGAGGCCGCTCTTTCCCGTTTCGCGGTCGCCCAGGATCAGCTCCCGCTGGCCGAGGCCGATCGGGATGGCCGCGTCGATGGCTTTGATTCCGGTGAAGAGCGCCTGCCGGATCGGCTGTCGGTCCAGCGGTCCGGGCGCTTCTTGTTCCATCTCTCTCGATTCGGTGGCGAGGAGCGGCCCCAGGCCATCGAGGGGCCGGCCCAACGCGTCCACCACCCGTCCCAGCAAGGCATCCCCCACGGGCATCGCGGGCGTGCGGCCCGTCCGAAACACGGGAGAGCCCGCCGCGATGCCTTCCGCCGCACCGTAGAGCACGCACGCCGCGATGTCGCGATCGAGGTCGAACACCTGGCCCTGCTCGCCGTTCGCGAACACGACGATCTCGTCCACTATCGCGCCGCCCAGACCTTCGATGAACGCCACGCCGTCGCCGATTCGTTGCACGCGGCCGACGTCCTCGACGCGCGGCCGGAAATCCACACCGAGGGTCCGCGCCTGCAGGTCTGCGAGCACTTCCGCGACATCACGCTGCCACTCCATCGGTCACGTCTCCTGGCCCGGCGTGACGCCGTGCTCGAGTTCGGTGAGGATGCGGTTCAAGCTGAGGTCCACGACGACGTCTTCGACGAGGATCCGAACCCCGGCCCGGAGCGACCGGTCCACGCGGACGACGATCTCCACCCGGCGGTCGGTCACGCCGAGCAGACGCGCGAGGGTCTCGCGGATCCGCTCCGTCAACTCGGGAGAGGGCGGGTACGCCACCTCGACCGTCATCGCGCCGTTCGAGCGCGAGACCGCCCGGTGGAGCAGGTCCCGCTGGATCCCCTCAGGCGCGAGGCTCCCGGTGAGCAGTTGCTCGATGAGGGCGCGATGAAACGGGGGTCCGGCGGCCCGCTGAATGAGGCTGCCGGCCATCGCGACGGCGGTCTTCCGGACGGTGTCCTCGAGGCGTTGCCGGACGGCCCGCTCCTGTTCTTCGATCCGCTGGCGGGCCTCCTCCGCGTAGCGGGCGGCCTCCTGCCTGGCCTGGTCCAGGAGGCGCTGGCGCGTTTGGGATGCTTCGGCCTGAGCGCGGGCGAGCAGGGCCTCCGCGTCGGCCCGAGCCCGCACGGCCTCCTCGGCCAGTTGCGCACGCTCGGCGTCGGCGCGGCGGGCGCGTTCCTCGGCATCCCGTAGCCGTGCGGCGATCTCGTCCTCCCGTTGCCGCATGGTTTGCAGCAGCGGCCGGTACAGGAACCAAGTCAGCGCGGTCAGGAGGATGAAAAAGTTCACGATCTGGAACGCGATCGTGGAGAGCTGGACGTGTAGCACGTGCTACCGGCGGAACATCTGATCGACCAACGGATTGGCGAAGAGGAGGATCAGCGCGACGATGAGCGCGTAGAGGGCGAGGGACTCCAGGAGCGCGAGGCTGACGAACAGCGTGGTTGAGATCTGGTCGCCGGCCCCCGGCTGTTCGGCGATCGACTCCAGCGCGGCGCCGGTCACCCGTCCCTGGCCGAGCGAACTCCCCATCGTGCCCAGCGTGATGGCGAGGGCGGCCGCCGCGGCCGAGCCGGCAAGCAGCCAGATGGCCAGGCCGCCGCGGGCCACCGCGTCCGGCACGCGGCCGGCCAGGGGGTTCGCGAAGAGGAGGATCAGCGCCACGATCAGGACGTAGAGCGCCTGCGACTCGATCATCGCGAGGCCGACGAACAGGTTGCGGGTGATGACCGGCGCGGCAGCGGGTTGCCGGGCGATGGCCTGGATGGCCCGAGTGGCAGCCTGCGCCTGTCCGAGAGCGGGCAAGATCACGCCTGCGCCGATCGCCAGGCCGGCGGCACCCATGGTGACGAGGGCAAACAGATCCGGAGACATGCTAGAGATCCCCTCCCGCGTGCACCGCCCCGCCGATGTAGACGATCGTCAGGACGGTGAAGATGTACGCCTGCAGAACGCCAATGAACATCCCGAAGACTTCGAGAACCGCCGGCACCACGAGCGGCAGGATCAACAGCAGGATCGCCACGATGATCTGGTGCGACACCATGTTGCCGAAGAGCCGGATCGCGAGCGAGGCTGTCCGCGTCAGGTTGGACAGGACATTGATGGGCAACAGCAGCGGTACCGGTTGCGCGAACCTCCGGAAGTAGCCGAGCACGCCCGCCTCGCGCATTCCGTAGTAGTGCACCGAGCAGAAGACGATGATCGCAAGCGCCACCGGCGTATTCACGTCCGCGGTCGGCGCCTCGACCGCCGGGAGCGCGCTCATGAGGTTGGCGGCCAGGATGAAGAGGCCGAGGGTGGCGACGAGCGGGAGATACTTCCGTCCGTCGCCAACCACCTCGTCCAGCAGCCCTTCCAGCGCCCGAACGCCCCACTCGGCCACAGCCTGCCAGCGGCCGGGACGCGCCCGTATGGTTCTTCCGGCGAGTACGGCCAGCGCGGACAGGACGACGACCATCCCGGTCGTCGACACCACGGTCGTCGTGACCGGCACGCCGGCGATCCACAGCACCACGCGCCGTTCCAACTCCACCCGCTACCGGCTCCTTTCCGCGGCGGCGAGGCCCACGACCGCCTTGGTCCCGAGCCAGTACCCGAGGGCCCCCGCGCACGCTGCGCCGGCTCCCCAGTGTTGGAGTGCCAGGAGGACGGCAAGCGCCGCGAGGACACGCAGGGCGGCGCTCACCCCGACGAACGCGAGCAGCGATCCCCACGCGGTGAGCAGCCCCGCGGTGAGACGGCGGAACGCCAGCGCGTGGAGGGCGCCCGCGCCCAGGCCGGCCGCGACGACCGCAACGAGGCTAGTCACGGCGGCTCCGGATCAACACCCGGCGCAGCGCCAGGTAGACGTCGAGACCGGCGACCGCGACGCCGGCGCCGAGCAGCGCGAGCGTCCAGGCCACGCCGGATCCCAGGCGGACGTCGAGATACCGGCCAAGGAGCACCCCGGCGGCGATCGGCAGCGCGATGAGCCAACCCAACGTCGTCAGCTCGACCATCGCCTGCCAGAAGCCGAGCGCGTGTCCTCGGCGCGCGTCACGCATCGCGGCGCCGCCGGGCATGGAAGGTACGGGCCAGCTGTCGGTAGACCTGGTTGAAGTGCTTTTCCGCTTCTTGCTCCAGCGCTGCGAGTCGTTTGACTTCATCGCCGATCTCCCGCTCCAATGCATCCATGTCTCTGTCGAGCGCGGCCGCGCCGGTCAGGAGCGTGACCACGTCGTCGACCACGGTGAGCGTGCCGCCGAGCGTCGCGAGCAGCCGGTCCTTGTCCCCGACGCGGGCCACGACCGCTCCGGCGAGGACGCGGGCCTGGAAGGGGGCGTGTCCCGGGAGCACCCCGTACCATCCGTCCGGGAGCGGCGCGATCACCGAGTCCGCCACGTCGTCAAACGCCGTGGCCAGCGGGGTCAGCACCACCAGCCGCAACGTGCTCACCCGCCGTCCGGAACGTCCGCGCCCGCCGCGTGCGCGAGGTGCGTCGCGTTCCGTATGGCTTCGTCGATGGTGCCGACCATGTAGAACGCCTGCTCGGGCAGCTCGTCGCACGCGCCGGAGAGAATGTACTGAAACCCCTTCACCGTCTCGTCGAGCGGCACGAACACGCCCGGCACGCCGGTAAATTGCTGGGTGGCAAACAGGGGTTGCGTCAGGAACCGTTGCAGCCGCCTGGCGCGCAGCGCCACTCGGCGTTCTTCGTCCGACAGTTCCTCGATGCCCAGGATCGCGATGATATCGCGCAGTTCCTCGTACTTGGCCAACACCTCCCGGGTCTGCCGCGCGGTCTCGTAGTGCGCGGCACTCACAAAACGAGGGGTGAGCAGTCGGGAAAACGTTGCGAGCGCGTCGATGGCAGGGTAGAGCCCCTCGCTCGCCACGGATCTCGACAGCACGGTGACCGCGTCCAGATGGCTGAAGGCCGTCGCCGCCGCGGGATCGGTCAGGTCGTCCGCGGGCACATAGATCGCTTGGATGCTGGTCACCGATCCACCGGTCGTGTTCACGATCCGTTCCTGCAGCGCTCCCATCTCGTGGGGGAGCGTCGGCTGGTACCCCAACGTCGATGGGATTCGCCCCAGCGACGTGCTGAGTTCCATCCCTGCCTGCGCGAAGCGATAGACGTTGTCGATGAAGATCATGACGTCCTTGTGCGCGGTGTCCCGGAAATACTCCGCGATCGACAGCGCGGTGAATCCGACGCGAAACCGCGCCCCCGCCGATTCGTTCATCTGGCCGAACACAAGGACCGCCCGGTCGAGCACCCCGGCCTCTCGCATCTGGAGATACAGCTCGTTGGCCTCCCGGGTCCGTTCCCCGATGCCGGCGAACACGGCGATCCCCTGGTATTCTTTGATCGTGCGCTGCATCAACTCGATGATCAAGACGGTCTTGCCCAACCCGGCGCCGCCGAACAGCCCTGCCTTGCCGCCTCGCGGCAGGGGTGCCAGGAGGTCGAGGGCCTTGATCCCCGTGACGAACGGCGTGGTCGCCGACGCCTGCTCGACCAGCGTCGGCGGAGTGCCGTGGATGGACCTGCGCTCGCGCACGTCGGCGAGGGGGGGCCCCCCATCCACGGGGTCCCCCAGGACGTTGACGGCGCGGCCCAGGACGGTGTTGCCGACCGGCACCAGTACCGGCTGCCCCGTGCCGTTGACCGTGAGTCCACGGCGGATTCCGGCGGGCGCAGCCAGGCTGACACCCCTCACCGTCGTGGGGCTCAAATGGGCGTGTACTTCGACGGTGAGGGGAGGCGACGGGGGGCGCTCGACCACTAGCGCGGTGCCGATCCCGGGAAGATGCCCCGCCGGAAAGTCGACATCGAGCACCACGCCGCGCACGGCGGCGACGCGGCCGGACGGTTGAGGTACGCCGGGGTGGTCAGACGACGTCATCGGGCGCATCGCTCCGGGAGATCGTCCACGCCGCCGCGTTCGCCTTGCGGCGGACACGGCGTTCGGTCAAGCCGATTCTACCACGACCGACACGCCCAACGACGGGCGGCGGGAGAGATCGGCCCCCGACACACGTCGGCGCCGTGGGGCCTGATTCAACCACCCCGCGGCGCCGCTGCGGCTACGGCTCGCCTAGAAGAATCCCATCGCCTTCTTGTTGTAGCTGACGAGCAGGTTCTTGGTCTGCTGGTAGTGCTCCAGGATCATCTTGTGCGTCTCCCGGCCAAACCCGGACTGCTTGTACCCGCCGAATGCCGCATGGGCCGGGTACACGTGGTAGCAGTTGGTCCAGACGCGGCCCGCCTTGATCTCGCGTCCGACGCGGTAGGCGTTGGTGCCGTCGCGCGACCACACGCCGGCGCCGAGCCCATAGAGCGTGTCGTTGCCGATCGCGATCGCCTCGTCCACGGTCTTGAATGTGGTCACCGATAGCACCGGACCGAAGATCTCCTCCTGGAAGACGCGCATCTTGTTGTGTCCGACGAACACCGTTGGCTTCACATAGTAGCCGTTGTCGAGGTCGCCACCCGGGTAGGCGCGCTCGCCGCCGGTCACGCAGCGCGCACCTTCCTGCTTTCCCACATCGATGTACCGCAGGATCTTTTCGAGCTGGTCCTTCGAGTTCTGGGCGCCGACCATGGTTGCGGGGTCGAGCGGGTTGCCCTGCGTCATCCTGGCGACCCGGGGCACGGCACGTTCCATGAACTTGTCGAAGATCGACTCTTGGATCAGGGCGCGCGACGGGCAGGTGCAGACTTCGCCCTTGTTAAACGCGAACAGCGCGAAGCCTTCCAACGCCTTGTCGAGGAACTCGTCGTCGGCGTCCATCACGTCGGCCAGGAAGATGTTCGGCGACTTGCCCCCGAGCTCCAACGTCATCGGGATCAGGTTCTCGGAGGCGTACTGCATGATCAGCCGGCCCGTCGTCGTCTCACCCGTGAACGCGATCTTGGCGATCCGGGGGCTTGACGCGAGCGGCGCGCCGACCTCGGATCCGTGGCCGTTGACGACGTTCAGCACGCCGGGCGGAAGCAGATCGCCGATCATGTCCATCAGTAGCGCCAGGCTCAGCGGCGTCTGCGAGGCAGGCTTGATCACCACGCAGTTGCCGGCAACCAGAGCCGGGGCCATCTTCCACGCCGCCATCAAGAGGGGGAAGTTCCACGGGATGATCTGGCCGACCACGCCCAACGGCTCGCGGAAGTGATAGGCGACGGTGTCGTTGTCGAGCTCGGCCAGCGTGCCTTCCTCGGCACGGATGCAGCCGGCGAAGTACCGGAAGTGATCGGCCGCCAGGGGCACGTCGGCGGCGCGGGTCTCGCGGATGGGCTTGCCGTTATCGATCGTCTCGGCGAGGGCCAGGACCTCGAGCCCCGCGTCGATCCGGTCCGCGATCTTGTTCATGATCTGGGCTCGAACGGCCGGGGCCGTACGCCCCCAGGAATCCTTCGCGGCGTGGGCGGCGTCGAGGGCGAGCTCGACGTCCTCGGCGGTCGACCGCGCCACCTCACAGAGGGGCGTTCCGTTGATCGGGCTCGTGTCGGTGAAGTATTGTCCCTTTACCGGCGCCCTCCATCGGCCGCCGATGAAATTGTCGTAGCGCGCCTGCAGCTTGAGCTGAGCGCGGACAGAGTCGAGGGTGTTCCGAGGCACGGTCTGCATCGACATGATCGCGTTCCTCCTCTCACGATCGGGGGCAAACACGGGGTTGGGACCAATCCTGGCCCTCATTTAACGTACGCTCAAGGACCGATGCCGGGTATCCGGCGGTGAGAGTATTTCGCCCCGGCTCGCCTCGATGGAGCGTCTGGATCCGCGTGGGAGCGGCACTGAGGCCGCATCGGGTACGGGCGCTAGGCGCTGGCGGTATTGATTATCGGAACGAGGCCACGATCATTGTCTGGCCGTGCTGTTGGGGGCGCCGGTGTGTTCGACGGCAGGGGCTGGGGCGGCAGAACCGCGCGTCAGCATGATCGCTGCGACGATGGCGAGGCCGATACAGAGCCCGGCCCACAGTCGAGCGCGCGCCGTCATTCGAGCCCGCCCCTTCTTTCGCCAATGCCACGCCGCGAGGGCTGTGACCCGCGAATGCGAACCCATTGGCTTCAGAGTAGACGGGTCTGGCGGCGTCGCCTATCCGGCGCCGGGCGTATTCTCATCGGGTCTCGGCCGATGCCGCGGACGACTGAAGCCGAGGCTCGTGCGCCCCGGCTCCCGCGTTGCCTGGGGTCCGCGTCCGCGAGGCTACGGTTCTTTCACCAGCGTCACGTCGGAGGCTTCGCGCCGTCCCTCGTGGTCCACGATCTCCAACTCGACCGGCTGGCCCTCGTTGAGGACCCGAGGTCCCGCCGCGTTGATGGCGGATTCCTGCACGAAGACATCTCGCTCGCCTTCGACGCGGATAAACCCGAAGCCGCTCACGCGGTTGAACCACCGCACCGTTCCCTGGACCCGTTTGATCTGCGTCGGCGATGGCATGGACGTCACCTCTCGTGACACACGCGACCGTTCGGAATCGACCATGCTTCCTTGCCTCCCCCTCACTGCCACATCTAGGCTAACGTGTTCGCGACGTCGACTCCATCGGACGGCGACCCGATTTGTGGTTCTCCGCGAGTCGGCGGCGCGCCCGCACAAATCGGGTCATCGCCGGATACCGGGGCGGCGACCGAGGGGTGTAGCGTAAATCCGAAGGAGTGTGTCATCGCGGGTGCCGGTCCGGCAAGGGAGGAGGCGGCGGTGCGCGTCGATCTCGACCTTCCGGAGAATCTGGGGGCGGACGTGCCGGCCGGAGCAACGAGGAGTTATCTCGCGTTCCGCGCGTCTTCGCCGAAGCCCGCACCGGAAGTCGACCATCGTCGTCATCTGCTGCGTTTCTACGTCGCCCGTGCGTTGGCGAGATCCCGGTATGACACCCTGCTGATTCGGCCGGTCGTGGGCGTGGGGCAGCGCAGGCTGCGCGTGGACGTGGCGGCGAGGCGGGGCATACAGGTGGCGCTCGCCCTGTGCGATTACCCCGAGACTACGCCGGAAACGTTGGCGAAGCTGGCGGTGTTGAGCCGGGTCGACCACGTCGAGGTGCTGCTGGTTCGCCACGCTGCGTCTAGGATCGACGCCGGCCTCCACGGACGCTTGCGCGCACAGTTCGGTCCACGGGAGTTTCGAGTCGTGTCCGTGACGCTGCCGCCGTTCGGCGATCCCCTCGAGTGCGACACCTGGATCTACGCGGAGACCCTACGAGAGGACGCAACGCCGGGCGACGCGTAGACGAGACAGCGCCGGCGGTCGGGTTCCCCGGCGCCGGCGCTGTCACCGCGACGAACTAACGAAGCAGGTCTGTGAATCCCCGGACCTTCCGATCATCGGTGCGGAAGCGGAGACTGACGGCGTCGACGTCTACAACGCCGGCGACCGTCGCGGCCCAACGCTTTGCCAGGTCCGCGTCCGCGCGAGTCTCGACCATGCCCGCAAGCGTCACGACGCCGCTGCGCGTCGTGACCGTGATGTCCGCCGGATCGATCCACAGGTCGTGCTGGAGGCTCCAGCGTACTTCCTGGCTCACGGCCTCGTCCGGACGCGCCAGCGTCTTCAGGATGTCGGCGCGTGTGACGATCCCGACGACGCGCCCTCCTTCGACGATCGGCACCCGGTTGACGGCCCGGCTGGTCATGAGGTGGACCAGTTCACGCAGCGTGACCTCCGGGCCCGCCGTCACCACTTGATCGGTCATCAGCTCTTCCGCCGTGCGCGCGTGCAGCTTTGGCGTTGCGCCCAGCGTGCTCGCCAGCCGGTCGAACAATCCGAGGCGGGTGCCCTCGTCCGGCGTGCCGTATTCGATCTTGGTGAGGAAGTCCGATTCAGAGATGATGCCGCACAGCCGCTCGTCCCGCTCGACCACGGGGACCCCGCTGATGTGGTGCGCGGCCATCGTCTCCGCGATCTCCTTGAGAGGGGTGTCCCGGTATACCGTCACGACGGGGGTGCTCATGACCTCACGCGCACGCATCGTCGGTCTCCTTTCTGTCCGTGCATCGACTTTAGTCCGCACCGCGGGCCGGCGCGCGCCGCTTCGACAGCCCCCGAGCGGCCGCCCCGCTGGGCAGACCCGCTCGGCCGTCGATCCGTTTCCTCGCGGCCCACCTACAGGATAGCCGCGGCCCCAGCCCGCTGCCATCGGGTGGCGGGCTGATATCGGGTGGCCTCCCGCACGATTCCCGTTGGTCCGCATCGCCCAAATCGGTCCCACACCCGATCCCACCGGCCGGACGCCGATGCTAGGCTGTACACGGACGCACTGTACGGTCCAGACGCCGGAAGGTGGTGTCGCGATGGAAGCGCGAGAGATCATGACCAGGGACGTCGTCACGCTCGCCCCCGGCATGTCGGTCACCGAAGCGCAGGACGCCCTGCTTCACTATCGCATTCACGGGGCGCCCGTCGTGGACGACGCCGGACAGATGATCGGTATGGTCAGTTTCACGGACCTGTCGTCGCGCCCGGGCCGGAAGGTGCGGGAGGTGATGACCCCCGATCCGCTCTCGGTCGGCGAGGACGCGGCGATCGAGGACGTGGCCGCGCTCATGCTCGATCAGATGGTACGTCGCGTCCCCGTCGTCGAGGGCGGACGCGTGGTGGGCGTGGTGAGCGCCAGCGACATCATTCAGGTGTTCCTGAACCTGCACGAGCGGACGCCGCGGGGGGACGGGCGCCGCGCGGGGACGGGTGCGGTGGCCGAACAGGCGCCGCGACGAACAGGCGCCGCGCACGGACGGGCGCCGCGCCGAACGGTCGCCACCGGCGGGCGGCGCAGGGAGGGATCACGATGATGCGGATTCTGCTCGCGACCGACGGATCGCCTCACGCTCTGCGCGCGGCCGCGTTTGTGGCGCGGCTGACGCGGGAGGTGCGGGAGGTCGAGGTGACCGTCGTCAACGTCGGCCACGTGCCCACGGTAGCGTTTGGCGGGCCCGGGGCCGGCGCGATGGTGGACTTCGGGATCCTCGAGGAAGGGCTTGAGCGCGCCGGCCAGGAGATCCTGAACAACACCGTGCTCGAACTCGCGGGGGTCGACGCGCCGATCGTCAAGGAGTATCGTCGCGGCGATCCCGCCTCCCAGATCCTGGAAGCGGCGAAGGTCAAGGAGGCAGACCTGATCGTGATCGGAAGCCGCGGGCTCGGTCAGTTGGGTGGGCTGATCATCGGCAGCGTGAGCGAGCGTGTATTGCACGCGGCCCATACGCCCGTGTTGATCGTGCGGTAGCGGCCGTCCGGGCGACCAGGAGCGGGGGGACCGGTCGCCCGGGGCCGCGCGCGGGCGAGCCGGGATGGCCACCGGCGGGCGGATCATGGGAGGATGCGATGAAGAAGCGGCTGGTCACCGCCAAGAAGGTCTCGAAGTCCAGGCTGGTTCGCGCCATCGAGAAGGGGCAGGCCCCGTTTCACGGAGCGCGGAGCCGGCGGGGCGCCAAAGACGCCAAGGACCTGAGGGGAGTCAAAGGGCTCCTGCTGAAGAACGCTGAGGAAGACGTAGACCGCGGGCCCGAGCCGTCCTGAGCACGCCCGCGGGAGCGGGGGGGCGGAGCGCGTGCGCGCGATGCTGTTCGAACGGCCGGGCGCGCCGTTGCGCGCCGCTGACGTGGCGCGTCCCTCGCCCGGTCCAGCCCAAGTGTTGTTGCGCGTTCGTGCGTGCGGGGTGTGCCGGACCGACCTGCACATCGTGGACGGCGAGCTCTCCTCGCCCAAGATCCCGCTTATCCCGGGACACCAAATCGTCGGTGTCGTCGAAGCAGTCGGCGCGTCCGTGACCGGCGTGGCCGTCGGCGATCGCGTCGGCGTGCCGTGGCTGGGGTGGACGTGCGGCCGGTGCCGGTACTGCCGGTCGGGTCGCGAGAACCTGTGCGACGAGGCGCGGTTTACCGGATACCAGATCGACGGTGGATACGCCGAGTACACCCTCGCCGATGCGCGCTACTGTTTCGCGATCCCCGCCGGGTACGCGGATTTGCAGGCGGCGCCGTTGCTGTGCGCCGGGCTGATCGGCTACCGGTGCCTGCGAGTGGCCGGTGACGCCGAGCGGTTGGGTCTGTACGGGTTCGGCGCGGCGGCGCACATCGTGACCCAGGTCGCGCGCCACCAGGGCAGGCGCGTCTTCGCCTTTACGAGCCCCGGGGATGCGGCCGCGCAGGAATTCGCCAGCTCGCTGGGGGCCGTGTGGGCCGGCGATTCGCTACAGACTCCTCCGGAACCGCTGGACGCCGCCATCATCTTCGCCCCCGTGGGCGGGCTCGTGCCGGCCGCGCTCCGCGCGGTGGTCAAGGGCGGCACGGTGGTCTGCGGCGGAATCCACATGACCGAGATCCCGCGGTTTCCGTACGATATCCTGTGGGGCGAGCGGATCCTCCGGTCTGTGGCGAACCTC
>DASQGM010000146.1:0-10383 GCA_035632615.1 bacterium
GGCACGCGACGAGGTCTCACTTCGTTCCGATCGGAGTCTGCCTGATGTCCCCAGATCATCCGGCGCGACGCACAGGGAATGTACAGCCGGCGGCTGCGCCGGGAGGTCGTCCCCGACGCCGGCGCGGCCGGCCTCGGTCCCAACCGGCGGTGCCGCGCCCCGCCGCGCCGGGGATTCAGTTGATCCCACTCGGCGGCCTCGGGGAAATCGGGAAAAACAGCACGGTCCTCCGCATGGGGGCGGACATGCTCGTGGTAGACGCCGGGCTCGCATTCCCGGACGAGGAGATGCTAGGGATCGACCTCGTGATCCCCGACTATCGGTTTCTGGCGTCCGGTGGGACGCTGCACGGGGTTGTGCTCACGCACGGGCACGAGGACCATGTCGGCAGTCTGCCCTATCTCCTTCAAGCGCGCGCGGCGCCCGTGTACGGGACGCCCTTGACCCTGGGGCTCGCGCGCCGGCGGGTGGACGAGATGCCGAACGCGCCGAAGATGGAGGCGGTACCCGTGCAGGCGCGGCATCCGATCCAGGTCGGGCCGTTCGAGGTCGAGCTGGTGCACGTCAACCACAATATCCCGCAGTCGTGCGCCGTCGTCGTCCGGACGACCGCCGGCGTGGTGGTGTGGACCGGCGACTTCAAGTTCGATCCGACGTCGATCGACGGCCAACCGACCGACTTCTCGCGGCTCGCGGAGATCGGCGAGGCCGGTGTGTTGGCGTTGCTGATGGACTCGACCAACGTCGAGCGTCCGGGCTACGCGCCGTCCGAGCGGACCGTGGGCGCAGCCCTCGACGACATTTTCGGACGCGTGCCCGGGCGCGTGCTCGTGACCACGTTCGCCAGCAACGTCCACCGCATCCAGCAGATCCTCTCGACCGCGGCGCGGCACGACCGCAAGGTGGCGCTGGCCGGACGCAGCATGGTGGACACCGTGGCGATTGCCATGGAGTTGGGCGCGCTCGAGGCCCCCCGCGGGACGCTCATCCCGCTCGACCAGATTCGGGGCCTCAGCGACCGTCACGTGACGATCCTCACGACCGGGAGCCAGGGCGAGCCCCTCTCGGCCCTCACCCGGATGGCGATGGGACAACACCGCGCGGTGCAGATCAAGGCGGGCGACACGGTGATCCTGTCCGCTTCGCCGATTCCCGGTAACGAGGGGATGGTTGCACGCACGATTAACCACCTGTACCGGCAGGGGGCGGAGGTGGTTCACGGGGCCGCCGTGCACGCTTCCGGTCACGCCTGCCAGGAGGAACTGAAGCTCATGCTCACCTTCCTGCGGCCGCGCTTCTTTGTTCCAGTCCACGGAGAGTACCGGCACCTCGTGCTCAATCGGCGGCTCGCGGCGACGGTGGGCGTGCCGGAGGAACGCAGCCTCCTAGCGGAGAATGGACAAATCATCGAGGTGTCGGCCGGCCGGATCGCCCACGGCGGCACGGTGGACGCCGGTGAGGTGCTGGTCGACGGGCTCGGCGGGGTCGGCGCGGTCGTACTGCGGGACCGCCGTCAGCTCGCGCGAGACGGGATGTTGATTGCGCTCGTGGCCCTGGACCGGCAGTCCGGCGAGCTTGTGATGGACCCGGACATCGTGTCGCGCGGATTCGTGTACATGCGCGAGTCCGGCGACCTGATCGATGAGTCGAAGAAACGTATCAAGGATGCCGTCGCCCGGTGTCGGCAACGAGGCACGCCGGACTGGAGCGCGGTGAGGACGGCGATACGGGAGGCCCTGGGAAAATACCTGTTTGAGCAAACGCGGCGTCAGCCGATGATCCTACCTATGCTCGTGGAAGTCTGATCGCAGCAGCCATCGTGCACGCACCGGATTCGACCGCACGAGGAGACGGACCAACGATCACGGCACCGGATCGTACAACAGGAGGCCGCACGTGGCCAAACGGAAGGCGTCCCGAGGCAGGTTTGCCCAGGCCGTAGGGGCGGCGCTGATCGCGCTCGCCACCCTGATCGGCGTGAGCCTCGTTCCCGAGCAGACCGCGACGGCTCCCCGGTGGATCGCTGCCCGTCTCGGCCAGGGTTTTGGGGTCGGGGTGGGATGGGTCCCGGTATTCCTGGCGCTCGCCGGCCTCATCTTCTTCGTTCGTCGCCAGTTTCGTCTCAGTTCCCGCCTCTACGGGATCCTGCTCGGTTACCTCGTCGTCCTGGTCGCGCTGCACCTGCGGTATCCCGCCGGCGAAGAGTGGACGGCCGCGGTGGGCCGGAAAGGCGGGGGTTACGCGGGCGCGGGGCTTGAGGTTATCCTCAGACGGACCGTCGGGGAGCCCGGACTGTGGACCGTGACCGCGCTGGGCGCGGGCCTCGCAGCGATGCTGATCTCCGGCACGTCGTTTACCGATGTATTCCGCGTCGTGTGGCAGGCGATCGGTGCGCTCGTAGCCTGGGCCTCGACCGCGCTTCGGAGGTTCGGGGCATGGCTCGCGGAACTGTGCGTGGCGGCGGGGCGGGCCGGGGGGCCGGCGCTCCAGCGCGCGCTCGAGGCGGGCGGCCGGGCGGCGGGAGCGGCGCTGGTGCGTCTGGCCCACCGTGCGCGCGAGGCGGTCCCCGCGTGGCGGCACGCGCACACGGGATCGCCCGGCCTCGCTCCGTTGCTCGCCTCGGCCGGCGGGACGTCCGTCGCGACGTCGCGCCGCGGGTTCGGTACAGCGTCGCACGACGGGGCTCGGCAGGGTGTGCCAGGATACCCGGACGCCGGAGACGCGGTGTTTGCCGCAGAGACGGACGGCGTAGACCACGGCGAGCCGCTGGATCCGGAGGCGCTGCTCGAGCCCGGAGAGCCGTTGGATGTGCAGGCGGACGCGGCGGATAGGGCGGAGGCGGGAATCACACCCGAAGGCGCGCTGCGTTCGGGGCGGGCGTCCGCCGGCGGCACGCGGAGGCGGAAGGCCGCAGTCGCTCAAGAGGCGCTGCCGTTTCCGATGCAGTCCCAGCGGGCCTACACGCTGCCGGAGCTGTCACTGCTCGACGCGTTCCCGTCCGGTAAGGGACGGAGCGGTAAGGTCGACCCGGAGGAGGTCGCGCGCAGCCTCGAGCGTACACTCGCGAGCTTTGGCGTCGACGCGCGGGTGGTGCGGTGGGAGATGGGGCCGGTCGTGACGCGCTACGAGTTGCAGCCCGCGCCCGGCGTGAAAGTGCAGAAGATCACCAGCCTCCAGAACGACATCGCGCTCGCGCTTGCGGCCAGCAGCGTTCGCCTCGAGGCGCCGATCCCCGGGAAGTCCGCGGTCGGCGTGGAGCTGCCCAACGAGCGGGCGAGCCTTGTCCACCTGCGCGAGGTCATCGCGAGCGACGAGTTCCGATCGGCGCGATCGCCGCTCGTAGTCGCGATCGGCAAGGGCACGGCCGGCGCCCCGCTGGTGACGGATCTCGTGACGATGCCCCACTTGCTGATCGCAGGCGCGACCGGTGCGGGCAAGAGTGTGATGCTGAACAGCATGATCGCCAGCATCCTGTTCCGGTCCACGCCCGAGCAGGCCCGCTTCCTGATGATTGATCCAAAGCGGGTCGAGCTCACGAACTACAACGGGATTCCCCATCTGCTGAGCCCGGTCGTGACCGGGCCCCGCGAGGCCGCCGCGAAGTTGCGGTGGGCGGTCCAGGAGATGGAGAGCCGCTACGAGATGTTCGCGGCGGACGGCGTGCGGAATATCCAGGCGTTTAACGCCCAGCATCCGGATCGCCCGCTCGCCTACATCCTGATCATCATCGATGAACTCGCGGATCTGATGATGGTCGCGCCCGCCGATTTTGAGGAGATCATCTGCCGGCTCGCCCAGATGACGCGCGCCACGGGGATCCACCTGTTGGTCGCCACACAGCGTCCGTCCGTGGACGTGATCACCGGGCTCATCAAGGCGAACATCCCGTCCCGCATCGCGTTCGCGGTCAGCTCGCTCGTAGACAGCCGGACGATCCTTGACCACCCGGGTGCGGAGAGGCTGCTGGGGAAGGGCGACATGCTGTTTGCGCCGATCGGCGCGGCGCGGCCGATGCGGGTGCAGGGCGCGTTCATCAGCGACGCGGAGATCGAGCGTCTCGTCGCGTTCTGGCGGGCGCAGGGCGAGCCCGCGTACGTCGAGTCGCTGGTGCAGGCGGCGGACGCGCCGCGTTCGGAGGACGCCCCGGCGGATGACGCGCTGCTCGTGGACGCGGTTCGGCTGGTCGTCCGTTCCGGCTACGGATCTGTGTCGCTTCTGCAGCGCAAGATGCGGATCGGCTACGTGCGCGCGGCGCGCCTGGTGGACCAGTTGGAGGAGAGGGGCATCGTCGGCCCATCGCAGGGAAGCAGCCCGCGCGACGTCCTGGTGGGCGTGGACGACCTGGAGCGCGTCCTGCGCGAGGGCGTGCCGCCGCGCGACGCGGCGGAAGCGGACGACGCGTAGGACGGGGTCGCCCCACGAGCGCACGCGCGGGCCCCGCAGGAAACTGATTTCTCGCCCAAGAACACCGCTGGCGCGATGAACATTCTTGGCATCGGTGAGCGGTTGCGGAACGCCCGCGAGGCCCGCGGCCTCTCGCTGGACGACGTCGAGGCGGCCACGCGCATCCGTCGCCGGTACCTGGAGGCGCTCGAGGACGAGGCGTTCGACCGGCTGCCCGGCCCGGCATATGTTCGGGGCTTTCTCAACGGGTACGCGTCCTATCTCGGTCTGCCGTCCGAGGAGATCGCCTCGATGTATCCGATGCCGCTCGGCGCCAGGGTGGCCGTGCGCGCGTCGCCGGTGGACGTTCGGATCACCCCGGTGACCCCGCGCTCGCGCGCACGCCGTTTCGTGATCGGAGCCTCGCTCGTGCTGCTGTGCGGAGCGGCGGTGATCGCTTACATTCTCTACGGGCAGCTCCGCCAGTTCATCGGGACCCCCGAGCCGACTTCCCAGGGTGGCGCGTCCACTGCGTCGTCGTCCGCGGCACCGTCCGCCTCGCCGGGCCCAGGGTCGGGGGCTGCGGGAACGAACGCGGCGGGCACACGATCGGCCGGGAGTGCCGCGGCACCGGCTGTCGGGGGAGCGCCGCGGTCCACGCCCGGCTCGACGGCGCCGTTTTCGCCCGGGCCCGCGGCGCGGCCGCCGGCCACACCCTCGGGAACGGCACCTCCGTCGGCGGCAGGTGCGGCGTCGCCCGGCGGTGCGACGGGGACGTCTCAGCCGTCCGGCGCGAGTCCGTCTGGATCCGCGGCGCCATCGACAACGCTACAGGCGACCGTGTCCGCCGCATCGGTGACCGTGACGGCGGTGGCCACCGATCGTTCGTGGGTTCGGGCCGTGGCGGATGGCGTGACGGTGTTCGAGGGGTTTCTCAGCGCCGGCGACCAGCAGGTCTGGCAGGCCAAGCGTCAGCTGACCCTGCGAGTCGGGAACGCGAGCGCCCTGAGCCTAACCGTGAACGGCCGATCGGTCGGCCGCCTCGGAAACCCAGGAGATGTCGTGGACGAGACGTACACGGCGCTCACTCCGTGAGCCCGATCCGGCGCCGCCGATCATTCGACGAACTGCCCGACGCCGCGGCGACCCGCCACGCCCGTGCGTTCCAGGAGAGGGGAGAGCGATGATCAAGGCCGAGATCGTCTCGGTCGGGACAGAGCATCTGTTGGGGCAGATCGTCGACACGAACGCCCAGTACCTGTGCACGCTTCTGGCCACGCTCGGGATCGCCGTGTACTACCGGTCGACCGTCGGCGACAACGTCGGGCGCGTCCAGGAAGTCTTCGCGAACGCGCTCCGCCGCGTCGATCTTGTGGTGTCCACGGGGGGCTTGGGTCCGACCGATGACGACCTCACGGTCGCGGCGGTCGCAGAAATGCTCGGGCTTCCTATGGAACGCCACGAGGAAGCCTGGACACACGTCCAGGAGTTCTTCCGGCGGCGCAACCGTCCCCTGAGCGCGCAGCAGGTGAAGCAGGCGATGTTGCCGCGCGGCGCACGCATGGTGTCGAACACGCGAGGCAGCGCGCCTGGCGTGATCGTGGAGCACGAGGGAAAGACGATCGTCTTCGTTCCTGGTGTGCCCCGTGAGATGAAAGGCATGATGGAGGACGAGGTCGTCCCCTACCTGCGAGCGCGGGGACTTGTTGGCGACGAGGTCATTCGGTCCCGCGTCGTGCGGATCATCGGGTTGGGCGAGTCCGCCGTGGAAGACCGGCTGCGCGACCTGATGCGCGCGAGCACCAACCCGACGATCGCGCCGTACGCGCACACGGGCGAGTGCCACGTGCGGATCACCGCGCGGGGGACAGAAGCGGTGGTGGAGCCGCTGCTCGACCAGGCGGAAGCTGCGCTGCGGGAGCGCCTCGGCGATGCGATCTATGTGGTCGGCGACGCGACGATCGACGAGGTCGTCGCCCGGCTGCTGGCGCAGCGAGGCGTGACGGTCGCCGTCGCGGAGTCCTGCACCGCGGGGCTGATCGCGCATCGGCTCACGCGGACGCCCGGCGCATCGGCGTACCTCGATGGAGGTGTGATCGCGTACAGCAACGCGGCGAAGCACCGCTGGCTCTACGTTCCGGAATCGTTGGTCGAGCGGCACGGTGCGGTCAGCGCGGAGGTGGCGCGGGCGATGGCGGAGGGCGTGCGCAGCCAGGCCGGTACCGATCTCGCCATCGCGACGACCGGTATCGCCGGGCCTACGGGCGGGACCGAGGGAAAACCTGTCGGCCTTGTGTTTCTCGCGCTCGCGCACGCGGAGGGCACGGAGGCGCGGGAAGTCCGGTTCGGGACGGAGCCGGGCCGCGCGGGCATCCAGTACCTGGCCTCTCAGACGGCGCTCGACATGATCCGGTTGCATCTGTTGCGTTGACGTCACCGGGCCGGGGGGATCGGCGCCGGATCTTTGTGGCCGTCCCGATCGTGCCAGCGTTGCGCGACGCGGCGCTTTCGATGATGCGCTGCGTGTTGCGTGCGGAGGCGGGCGCGCTCCGGTGGGTCGAGAGCGACGCCCTGCACGTCACGCTCCGATTTCTCGGTGAGATCACCGAACCCGAGGTCGAGCGCGCGGTCGAGGCCGCGCGCGACGCGGCCGCGGCGTCGACGGCGTTCTCGATCTCGCTCGCCGGTGGCGGGGCCTTTCCGTCCCTCCGGCAGCCTCGCACCGTATGGGTGGGGGTGACCGTGGGCGCGGAGCGGCTGGCGGCGCTCTCGCAGGCACTTGAGACCGCGCTCGCGGAACGCCGGTTTCGTCGGGACCCTCGAGGATTTCACGCGCACGTAACGGTGGCGCGCGTCAAGGCTGAGGGGACGACGCCGGATCTCAGCGGGTTCGCCGAACGTCTCACGCGGCCGCCGGCCCCGGTCATTGGCTCGCAACGGGTTGGCGCGATCTCGGTCATGGAGAGCACGCTGCTCCCGTCCGGAGCGGTGTATCGGGAGATATGCAGCGCGGGTTTTGGTGCGGTTCCGATCGAGTGAGCGGTCATCTGGAGAAGCCAGATTCGTTCGTAGGGGCGGCGTCCCATCGAACCGGGAGCGAAGCCGCAAACCTGACGCGTCTCCCCTGCGCTAGGAGTACGTGATCGTAGGGTTCAGATAGCTGTACGCGACATCCACCAAAATGTTGACGACGAGCACGATCGTGCTGATCAGCAACAACTCACCTTGGATGACCGGGTAGTCCCGGCGGAGCACCGCCGACACGGCGAGGTTGCCAACCCCGGGGAGCTGGAACAGCGTTTCGGTGATGAATGCTCCGCTCATCAGGATGGTGAACGCCAACCCGATCACGGTCACGATGGAGATGATGGCGTTGCGCAGCGCGTGTTTGACGAGGACCACCCGCTCGCGCAGGCCCTTGGCCCTTGCGGTCCTGATGTAGTCGGAGTCGAGCACCTGCAGCATGCTGGCCCGCGTGATGCGGGCCAGCAGCCCGGCCTGCATGAGGCCGAGCGAGAGCGCCGGCAGCGTCAGGTGTTGCAGCCACGGGACCGCGCCCTTCGTCAACGGCTGGTACCCACCGACCGGGAACCATCCCAGCTGTACCGCGAAGAAGAAAATGAGCAGCATCCCGGTGACGAACTCGGGCACGGACAGGCCGAACAGGGCCACGCTGGTCGTTAGCCCGTCCGTCCAGCTGTTCGGGTGTATCGCGGCCATGATCCCCAGCGGGATGCCCACCGCTGTCGCAAGCGGGAGGGCCAAGGAGGTGAGACTGAACGTGACCGGGAGTCGCTCGAGGAGCGCGTCGGAGACACTGCGCCCCAGGAAGAACGACTGGCCGAGATCGCCGTGTGCGGCGCCGACGATCCAATTCGCGAGCTGGACATACAGCGGCTTGTCCAGGCCCAGGCGCCGGTAAATCGCCTCTTTGCTCTCGAACTGTGCCTCCTGACCAAGAAACGCGGCCGCGGGGTCTCCCGGGGTGGCGTGGACGACGAAGAACGACACCACGCCGACCGCCACCCACAGCGGGATCAACAAGATCAGGCGCTGGAGAATGTACCGGCTCACGGAAGACTCCCGCGTCCCTCTCGCACGTCTATCGCCCCTTCGACACGTTCCAGAACCGAGGGATGACGTAGAAGGGCCGGTAGCCCTTGAGGCTGCTGCGAATCGCCTCGGGCTCGAAGTAGTCACCGACCCGGATCACGGAGACGTCGTCCCACACCATCTGCTGGATCTTCACCCAGATGGCCTGGCGCTGCTTGAGCGGCAGATCGGTATTTACCTGATCAAGGAGCTGATCCATGTCCCGGTTGCAGTAGTTGTAGGCGGACAGCGAGCCGCACTTGAGCGACACGGCGGTCTGCAGCGGGTCAAGGCGGGGGGACCAGCCGGTCTGGTTGATATGCCAACCCTTCAGACTCTGCGCCCGCTGGATCTGCGACGGCCAGTCCATCAACTCGATCTTGATGTTGATCCCGGCCCGCTGCCACTGCGCGGCCATGGCGAGGGACGCTTTGTACATCCAGTCGTAGTTCTGATTGGTGAGGTAGATGATCGACTCGTTGTTGTAGCCGGCCTCGGCAAGAAGCCGTTTGGCCTGCGCGAGGTCCGGCTTGTTGTACATCGTGGATCCGGCGGTCGTGTACCAGCTCTTCTGCTCCGGGAAAAAGATGCTCGGCGAGACGCGGATGTACTCCGGCCGGTTCCCGAAGGATGTGGCCGACAGAACCTGGCCCATGTCCAGCGCAGCCACGAGCGCCTTCCTGAAGGCCAGCTTGTCCATCGGGGGCTGCCCGTGGTTCAGCTCGTCCACGATGCCCCACTTCGGCTTCACGATCTCCACATCGATCTCTTTGTTGGCCTCGAGCTGCGGCACGCTGGTGATGGGGACCGCCTCGGCGAAATCATACGCCCCGGTCAGCAGGCCTGCCACGCGGCTGCCCGCTTCAACCACCGGGATCAGTCCGATCTGGTCGGCGCACGCCACGCGGCGGCCTCCAAAGCCTGTCGGCCCGGCGAAGCGGGTGTCGGGCCGATAGTCGGCGAATTTGGCGAGTCGGATCGCCACGTCCGGCCTCCACTCGGCGAACTTGTAGGGGCCGGTGCCGACGAGATCCTGCCCGCGGACTTCCTTCTCGCCATATTTGTCGATGATCGTCTTTGGTAGCACGGCGAACAGTGGCGACGGAATCGCGAGGTTGGGCAGGAACGAGAACGGCTTCGTCAACTCAAAGCGCACGGTCAGAGCGTCGACCGCGGTGACGCTCTTGAACCCGGTGAAGCGCTGGAGCGCGCCGGGCGCCACTTTCAGGTAGCGCTCGAACGACGCCTTGACGTCGGCGGCCGTCAGCGTCTGGCCGCTGTGAAACTTCACTCCCGACCGGAGCTTGAAGGTGTAGACGAGTCCGTTCGACCCGGACGTCCAGCTCGCCGCCAGCTGCGGGATGATCGCGTAGGTCTCGTCGTACGTCACCAGCGACTCGAAGATGTACACCGCAACTTGTCGCGAGGCGGTGGTGGTCGATAACATCGGATCCAGGGTCGGCGGGTTCGTCGACATCGCCGCCACGATGGTTCCGCCCGTGACACCGCATTCGGGCGACTGCGCCGATGTCGGCGCGGTCGGGCTCAACGCGACTAAGAGCGCCCCCACACTCAAGGCGAGGGCCGTGGCGAGGAGCGCGTTCCTGGTCAAGATCATGAATCTCCCCTCCCTTTGTTACCGCACGGGTCCAGCACCCACGCTCGCGTGTCCCGATCTAGGCGAACTCTGCTTCCACCGGTGCGCGGTAGCGCGGGTTCTCTTGAAACCGCGTCGCCGACTGCATGTCCTTGAGGCCCGATCCCGTGATGGTGCACACCACCGTATCACTGGCGGCGATCTCACCCTCGGCGCATGCCTTCGACAGCGCTGCGACGGCGTATGCGCCCTGGGGTTCCGCGAAGACCCCCTCATCGAGCGCGAGCTGCTGCTGGGCCGCATACACCTCG
>DASQGM010000147.1:0-4028 GCA_035632615.1 bacterium
GTTACTCTCGAAGAGAATAGCAACTCACACACCCTAGAGGCTGTAGCCCCCAACTTGTAGTGACTTAGTGTAGGCGCGGATGCGCTTTTTGTTCGCGACCTTCCCCTCGGCCGCGAACTCCGGGTCGACCCGCCATTGACACTGCGATGCGCTGTCTTGAGTGTTAGTCGGGATCCCCTTCGGGGCCCACGGTTGCTTCGAGGAGAAGGGGTCCCGCGCGCAAATTTATCGAACAGGATGTTGCACCGGAAAGTAGCTAGGCCGAACAAGATCGGGGCGGAGGCCACCCATGTCGCCACGTACAGTCTTTTTGAGCAGGCTGATTGGACTCTACTGCGTTCTCGTCGTGCTACCAATGGCGACGCACCGGCAGGCAACCGTGGAGACGGTGACGGCGCTGGTGCATACTCCGCCGCTGTTGTTGATCGCCGGCTGGCTTGCGCTGATCGCCGGTCTCGCGATGGTGCTCGGCCACAACGTCTGGTCGGGTGGCGCGCTGCCCGTCGTCGTCACCCTCGTCGGCTGGGTGACTCTGATCCGCGGTCTACTCGTCTTGTTCCTGCCGCCAGCGGCGGAGGTGGGAGTATTCGCCGGACTGCACTACGAGCAACTTTTCTACGTATACCTCACCGTTCCGCTTCTTCTCGGTGTTTATCTCACCTACAGCGGGTTCAGGTCCACCTCGCACTAGCTGACGAGGACGAGAAGACTTGTAAGTAGGACTCTTGACCTCCGATTTCTCCTGGCCGTACGTTCTAAAGGCGTTCTAATGCGACCCCATGGGATGGCGTGTCCCGCCTTGGGACACCATGAGAACTGCTCCTGTGATTTGCCTTATTTTATGCGGGTTTGCGGCATGGGGCGAGACCAGACGGGACAGCGTGGGAACGCTGCCGTACAACAATGAAACCAGAGATCGACCGGCATCCGCGCCTCCGGAAGGCGTGTGTGAGAGCCCTTGCCCTTCACCAAGGTTCTCCGCGGGGTGCGGCATGACCCGCAGGAGGCGCGCTGCTCCGCCCGGAAGCGATCGACGACATCCGAGTCGTCGACCGGCGGCGGTGCCCGCCGGATCTACGCGGGCGGGACACGGCTGCGTCGATGCCGAGGTGGTCGCACGCGGGCCCGACGACGCTGCGGCGTGCGCGGGGAGGGGAGTCACGGTGGTGGAGCGCAAGCGGGATCTGCGGATCGCGGCGGACGTCGGCGGCACGTTCACCGATCTGGTGATGGTGCGGGACGGGACCGGCGAGACGTACATCGCCAAGACGCGGACGACCCCGGCGGATCCCGCCGTCGGGCTGATGACCGGCGTGCGCCAGGTCCTCGAGCGCGCCGGCGCCGCTCCCGGCGAGGTCTCCCATCTGTTGTTCGCGAGCACCGTGGCGACGAACGCGGTGTTGCAGCTCGCGGGCGCACGGATCGGCCTCATCGTCACGAAGGGGTTCCGCCACATCCTCGAGATCGGCCGCGCGAACATCCCCGGCCGGCTGACGAACGAGCTCCGGTACCGGCGGCCGGAGCGGCTCGTCCCGATCGAGCGCATCCGCGAGGCCGACGAGCGGTGCCTCGCAGACGGCACCGTGCTGCGGCCGCTCGACGAGCAGGCCGCCCGCGGCGCGATCCGGGAGCTTCTTGCCGCGGATGTCGAGTGCATCGCCGTCGTGCTGCTCCACTCCTACGCGAATCCCGCGCACGAGCGCCGGATCCGCGACCTCGTGGCGGAGCAGTCGGCGCAGACGGCCGTAACCCTGTCCTCCGACGTCCTGCCGGAGTACCGGGAGTACGAGCGGACGATGACGACGGTGCTGAACGCGTACGTCATGCCGGCGATGGCGCGGGCGGTGCGCGGCGTCGAGCGGCGGCTGCGGGAGGACGGCCTGTCGCCGGCGCTCGCGGTCGTCCGCTCGGACGGCGGGCTGATGAGCGCGGACGCGGTCGTGCGGCAACCCGTCAACACGGTGCTCTCCGGCCCCGCGGCCGGGGTCAGCGGCGCCGCGTTCGTGGCGCGGCTGGCCGGATACCCGAACGCGATCTCGCTGGACATGGGCGGAACGTCCACCGATGTGTCGCTTGCCGCGGGCGGCACGGCGCGCATCCGCGCTGACACGTTCGTCGGCGAGTACCCGGTGAAGGTGCCGATCACCGACGTGGTCACGATCGGGGCCGGGGGCGGGTCGATCGCGCACCTGACCTCCACCGGCGCCCTGCACGTCGGCCCGCGCAGCGCGGGCGCCGAGCCCGGCCCCGTCTGCTACGACCAGGGCGGCGATGAAGTCACCGTCACCGACGCCAACCTCGTCCTCGGCCGCCTGCCCGCGGTCCTCGCCGGCGGCGCCGTCACGCTCAACGTGGACCGCGCGCGCGCGGCGATGGACGCGCTCGCCGCGCGCGTCGGCATGGAGCCGCTGGCGCTCGCCGAAGGGATCCTGCGTATCGCGAACGAGAAGATGCTCGGCGCGCTGCGCGTCGTCTCGGTCCAGCGGGGCTACGACCCGCGCGACTTCGTGTTCATCCCGTTCGGCGGCGCCGGGCCGGTCCACTCCGGCGACCTGTGCCGGCTGCTCGGGATCCGCACCGCGGTGATCCCGCCGACGCCCGGCGTGCTCTCAGCCGTCGGCGCGCTCGTCTCCGACATCGTGTGCGTGTTCGGCCGGACGCGGATCGAGCCGGTCACCCGGCTCGCGTTCGCCGAGGTCAACGCCGCGTTGGCCGCGCTGGGCGACGAAGCCCAGGCGTGGCTCGATGCCGAGCGCATCCAGGCCGAGGCGCGCACGCTCGCGTTCGGCGCGGACCTCCGGTACGTCGGGCAGGCGTACGAGGTCGCGGTGCCGGTTCCCGAGCGCCTCGCGCCGCCGGTGCTCGAGGCGACGGTCGAGGCGTTCCACGCGGAGCACCGCCGGTTGTACGGGTTCGATTGGCGCGGGCACGTTCCGGTCGAGATGGTCGCGCTCAAGGTGACCGGGCGCGGCCGCGTCGCCCCGGTGCGGCTCACCGGCGCGTCCTCCGGCGAGGCGCGAGTGGAGGACGCTCGGACCGGCGCGCGGCCGGTGCGCTTCGACGGCCGGTTTCTGACCACCACGTGCTACGATCGCGGGCGTCTCGCGCGCGGCGCGCGCATCCCGGGGCCGGCGATCGTCGAGCAGCTCGACTGCACGAGCGTGATCCTCCCGGGGCAGACCGCGCGGGTGGACGCGTCCCTCAATCTCGTCGTGGAGGAGGGATGACGGCCATGGTGGATCCGATCACGCTCGAGGTGGTGGACAACGCCCTGTACTCCATGGAGAAGGAGATGGAGGCGACGATCGTCAGGACGGCGATGTCGATCGTGATCCGCGACATCTACGACTTCGGGATCTCGACGCTGGACGCCGGCGGGCGGCTGGTCCACGGCCTCCCGATGTCGGGGACGCTGATCCGGGAGGTGTTTCCGCTCGACCAGATCCACGAGGGCGACGTGTTCATCTTCAACGACCCATACCTCTCGCGGGGGGAGATGACGCATCTCGGCGACACCCAGTTGTGCCGGCCCGTGTTCGCGGGCGGGCGGCTGATCGCGTTCGCCGCGGTGTGGGGCCACCACATGGACATCGGCGGGATCTCGGTATCCGGCCTGCCGGCGACCTCGCGGGAGATCTTCCACGAGGGGATCCAGATCCCGCCGATCAAGCTGTACGAGCGCGACGTTCTCAACGACGCCGTCTTGAAGATCATGGCCCGCAACTCGCGCACGCCGGAGATGATGATCGGCGACACGCTCGCGATGGCGGCGGCGTGCACGATCACCGAGAAGCGCCTGCACGAGCTCGTGGACAAGTTCGGGCTGGACACAGTGCTCGCGTGCTTCGACACGTACGCCGCGCGAGCGCACGACGCGATGGCCCGTCTGATCGAGCGGTTGCCCGACCGGCGGGTCGCGTTCGAGGACTATCTGCACGACGACGGGGTCCGCGAGGGCCCGCTCCGGTGGTGCGTCGCGCTCGAGAAGCGCGGCGGCCGGCTGCACCTCGACTACACCGGCACCGCGG
>DASQGM010000148.1:0-3589 GCA_035632615.1 bacterium
TGGAGGATCGGTGCGTGCCGCCAGGGTGCGCTCGCGGGGTGGTCTTCCGGGACGGTGAACGTGCGGATCCCGCTGATCTCCACGACGCTGGTCGGCGGGGCAGAGAGGCCGACGTCGATCCACAGGCGGAGCAGGTGTATCCCGCCTGAGAGCCGGCCGAGTAGACGCCGGTAGCCGGCATGCTCGTCCCCGGCGGCCAGGATTACCTCCTGGCGGTCGGTGCCGTCGACATCGAGCGCCACAACCGCGGCTTCGCCGCGCGCCCACGAGGTGCCCGGCGCCGCCATCGAGAGCTCGACCCACGTCTCCCCAGGCGCGCCCGCTCCGAACGCATACTCCCAGGCGGTTCCAGGCTCGATGTATGGCACGGCGTTCCGGTCCGTCCGGGGGAGGTCAGCGGTCCGGCAGCGGCGCCCGGCGGCATGCGCTCCCAGCCCGGGGCGCGCGCGCCAACGTCCACGTGCCCCGTGCGGCCGCGGGACGCCGCACCTGCGGTGTCACCGCCGGTCGGCCGGCGAGGCCACGGTCGGCCGCATCGGCCCACCGATCTCGGCCAGGTCGGAGCCGTGGAACGCCAGCGCCCGTGCGAAGCGCACGTGCACGCGTTGTCCTTCGCTCAGCGCGGCGCCTTTCTCGGTGAACATCCTGAGCTCCCCGACCTCGGGGCACTGCAGCAGGACCTGCAGGTAGTGTCCGAGGTTGACGACGCGGCGGACTTCCACGACGACGCCGTCCGGTGCGACGAAGAGGTCTTCCGGTCGCACGGCGATCGTGGCGTCGCTGCCGTCCGGCCAGGTCCGGTCCGGCACGGCGAGGTTCCAGGGGCCGGCCGTGAGGCTCGCCCCCCCGGGTTCCGCGTGCGTTCGGGCCGCGATCAGGTTCATCGTGCCGATGAAGTCCGCGACGAACAGCGTGCGCGGATATGCGTATAGCGCCGTCGGCGTGTCCACCTGCTGAAGCACGCCCTGATGCATGACCGCGATCCGGTCTGCGATCGTCAGCGCTTCCTCCTGGTCGTGGGTCACGAACACCGTGGTGATCCCGATCGCGCGCTGGAGCTGCTTGACCTCCTCGCGCATGCGCACGCGCAACCGCGCGTCCAGGTTGCTGAACGGCTCGTCCAACAGGAGGATCTGCGGCTCGAGGATCAACGCTCGGGCGACCGCGACACGCTGCTGCTCTCCGCCGGAGAGCTGGTGGGGAAACTTGCGGCTCGCCTGCGGGAGGCCCACGAGCGCGAGCACCTCCTGGACCTTGCGCTCGATCTCCGGCCGCGCGATCCGGCGGATCCGGAGCCCGAACGAGACGTTCTGCTCGACCGTCATGTGCGGCCACAGATTGTAGCGTTGGAACACCATCGCGGTCGGGCGGCGCTCCGGCGGCACCGCGGCGACGCTCCGGCCGTCGATCTGGATATCGCCTGAGTCGGGCGCCGTGAACCCGCCGATCATGCGAAGCGTCGTCGTCTTGCCGCATCCGGACGGGCCGAGGAGGCACATGAGCTCGCCGTCCCGCACGTCGAGCGTGACGTCGTACACGGCCGCCTGCGTCCCGAACCGCTTCGTCAGGTGTTCCAGCACCAACCGCGGCATAGGGTCCTCCGGAGCCTAGAGACTGTACCCGGCCGCGAGATACCCGGCCCGCAGGTACCGCTGCGCCAGCAGCAGCAGGATCACCGAAGGCAGCGAGAGCAGCACGGAAAACACCGCCCCGACCGGCTGCGGGTACCCCAAGACGAGGGCGTACATCATCACCGGCATCGTGATGTGATTCGGGGTGCCCACGATCAGCGAGCCCTGCGCCTCGTCGAACGCGGCGATGAACGCGAACAGCGCGGCGACGATCAGCCCCGGCAGCGCGATCGGCAGCGTGATCTGGAAGAACGTTCGCAGCGGCCCCGCGCCGGCGTCCCGCGCCGCCTCTTCGAGGTTGACGTTGATGCCCCGGAACGTGCCGGTCGGGATCCAGATCATGAACAGCAGCGTGTTCACGATCTGGATCAGGACCACGCCCGCGAACGTGTCCATCAAGTCGAGGCGGTAGAAGAGGGTCGCGATGCTGACGTACAACCCGATCTTCGGGAACGCGTTCGCGCTGAGAAACGACAGGAGCAGCACGCGCCGTCCCGGGAACTCGAGCCGCGCGAACGCGTACGCGGCCGGGATGCAGATCACCGCCGAGATCAGCGTCGCGGTCGGGGCGCTGAGAAAGCTCATGCGGATCGACTTGCCGACGTCCGCGTTGCTGAGGACGTACACCCACCACTTGAGCGAGAAGTCCGGGACGAGGTTGGGGAACAGCCACGTGCCCGCGAACGCCCACACGAGCAGGGTCGCGAGCGGTCCCAGGATGAACGCCGCCAGCGCGAGGAGCGCGCCGATTCCGACCACGCGCCGCAGCGCGCCGACCGCCCAGAACCACGGTGCCCTGGTCATCGCGCCGCCCGCTCCCGGCGGCTCACGCTCGCGACGTAGATGACCCCGACGACCGAGGCGAGGATGAACGCGATCACCGCCAGCGTCACGGACTCGGCGCGCCGCAGGTACTGGGTTAGGTAGGCCGTCATCGTCACGCCGAGCATCTGCGGCGCGTTCCCACCCACGAGATAGGGAATTGTGAACGAGCCGAAGATCGAGATGAACAGCAGGGTCAGTGTGATCATCGTCGGGGTCGCGTTGAGCGGCAGGATCACCGCGAAGAATGTGCGGAGCGGTCCCGCGCCGACGTCGCGGGCGCTGTCGATCAGCGCGTCGTCGATCGCTTGGAGGCCGGCGCCGAGGATGAGCACCGCAAACGGGATGCTCACCCACACCTCCGTCAGGACGATGCCGGTCGCGTTGTACATCAGCCGCGGGAATTGATCGATGCCGACGTGATAGAGCAGGGTGGAGACGAGCCCGTGCCCCACGAGAAAGGTGATCATCGCGAACGAGGCGATCACGACGGGCACGAACAGCGGTACCATGAACAGCACGCCGAGCAGCGCCGTGCTTCGCGTGCGGACGAACCGGAGGTACAGGGCGAGCGGATAGCTCAGCAGGAACACGACCGCCACCGCAACCAGGGTCACGACGACCGTGAAGACGATGTCGCTTCTGAGGATCCGCGTGCCGAGGACCTGGGTGTAGTTGGCGAACGGCGCCGCCTCGATGCCCACCGGCGGCTTGAGGGTCTCCACGACCGCCGTGATCGCGGGCAGGATCACGAGGAACCCCAGCACGAGAAGGGGAGGGAGCACCAGGGCCAGCCCCAGTGCTCCCTGTTTTGAGAGCCTATGCACGCGCACGTCCGCTCCCCGACGCCGCGCCGGCCTCCAGCGCTAGCCGCCTCCTGCGACCTTCTCATGCCACAGGCGCAGCATGTCCGCGAAGTACTTTGAGTTCGGGAGCGGCGCGTACGGCTTCGCGACGTCCGCGAACTGCATCTTCACGCTGTCCGGCATGTACTTCCAATCGACCCCCGGATAGCCGGAGACGCCGTTGATCACCAGTTGCTGCGCTTCCGGGGTCAGGAGCCAGTTCAACAGCGTGAACGTCCCCTCGAGGTGGCCCGAGCCGACCGGCGCCGTGCCGGTGGAGTCGCCGCCGAA
>DASQGM010000149.1:0-2968 GCA_035632615.1 bacterium
GGACGGAGTCGCTCGGCGTGCCGATGGCCTCCGATAGGAGCCGCGACAGGACGGCGGACCGGAGCAGGCTGTCTGTCGGGGTCGCGAGCGCCTCGGCGACCAGGCGACCAAGCCCAGCGCCGCGCGCGACCGCGTCGGCCGGCGCGCCGATGCTCTCCGCGACGCTACGGGGGGCCGCGAAGGCGCGACTCACCGAATCAGACGGGGCCGTCACGGATTCGGCGATGGCGCGCGCCCCGACGAAGACTCTCGCCACCGCATCCGAAGGGGCGGTGATGCTCTCGGCGAGGCTTCGCCTGGCCGGGCTGATCTGAGTGACGGAGTCGCTCGGGCTCGTGATCGATTCGGCGATCCCACGCGCCCCCGCGAACGATCGTGCGACCGCGTCCGAAGGCGCCGTGATCGATTCCGAGACCGTGCGCGCCTGACCCAGGACGGCGCTCACGGAATCAGACGGCGCCGTGATCGACTCGGCGACCGAGCGCGCGCCGGTGAACGCCCGGGCCGCGGAATCCGAAGGGGCGGCGATCGATTCGGCGATCGCCCTCGTCCCGGCGAAGGCCCGCGTGACGCTGTCCGTCGGGGCCGTCACGGATTCGGAGATCGACCGGCCCCCCGCGAAGGCGCGGGCAACGGCGTCGGACGGCGCGGTCACCGATTCGGAGACCGACCGCGCGACCCCCCGCGTGGCGGCGACGCTGTCCGTCGGGGCGGTGATCGACTCCGCGATCGCTCGAGCGCCGACGAAGGCCCTCGCCACCGAGTCGCTCGGGGCCGTGATCGATTCGCTTACCGCCCTGGCCCCTGTGAAGGCTCTGGCAGCGGCATCGGACGGAGCCGTGATGCTCTCGGAGACCGCACGGACGAACCCGACGACGCGGGCCACTGCATCCGTCGGGGCCGTGATGCTTTCAGAGACGGACCGTGCACCGACGAAGCCCCGAGCCGCCGCATCGCTCGGAGCGGTCACGCTCTCCGCGATCGCCCGGGCTCCCACAAACGCGCGGGTGACCGAATCGCTGGGCGCCGTGATGCTCTCCGCGAGAGAGCGTCCGACCACCGTTGCGCGTGCGACAGAGTCGGATGGCGCGGTGATCGATTCGGAGATCGATCGGGCCCCCACGAAGCCGCGGGCAACACTGTCCGATGGCGCCGTGATGCTCTCCGAGAGGCCTCTCGCTCCGACGAAAGCGCGGGCAACCGAGTCGCTGGGGGCGGTGATCGACTCCGAGATCGACGCGGTGATCTGCTGGCCGCCGCTCGGCACCGATACCGGCTGCACCCCGAAGACCGGCCAGTAAGGGACGGGCGGCCCCTCGCTGGCGCTGATCTGCGATGCGGTGACCGTCAGCAGGTTGGATTGCCGGCGGTCGCGCAGATTCGCGTCGTTATCGAGCGGCCACTCGTAGGTGCGATCCTGCCGGAACGCCCGGACGCTCCTGGCCTCCCGCAGAAGATCCGCGGGGCTCAGCTGGGTCCCGCTCCAGAACCGCCAGCCCGCCAGGTTGCCGTTGAGGTACGAGTCCGTCGACGCGCCCGAGCCGTCCGCGCCGAGGTCGATGGCGCTGACCGTGTGGCTCATGTCGACGGTAGCCGCTGTCGACGCGCTCTGGAGCGTGCCGCCTCCGCCGGCGGCCATCCAATAGATCGTGGCCAGTCCCGTCGTGCCGCTACCGGTCGTGACGAGCGCGACGAAGTACCAGGTACCGATCGCGAGCGACCCGGTCGAAACGTGCGTATTTGTGCCCGCTCCGCCGTTCGAGTATTCGAGGACGAGGCCGGTCGCCGTGGTCTCGAGCCAGTGCCCGACTCCCGTCGTCTCGACCACGAAGATCGACGTGAAGTCGACCTGATTCGTCGTGAATCGAACGAACCCGCACGCGCTGAACGCGTTGTTGTTCGGGACGGTGGTCGTGCGACCGCCCGTCGTCGACGAGCCGTTGCAGTGCAGACCCACGGGGTCACACCCCTTGGAGGTTCACGCCTTGGTAGCTGAAGACGTGGTGTCCCGCCGTCCCGTCGAGCGCTTGCCCGCTGCCGTTCTTGAAGATGATTCCCCACTTTTGAGGCAGGAACAGCAGGCCCGCGGCGCGGCAGAAGCTGATCCCGGGGAAGTTGAATGCCTGATTCACGGCGGTCAGAACGGAGTCGACGCGAGCCACCATGTTCGCGTCGCTGTCCGGCTGCGTATAGGTGGCGTCGGAGCCGCTCGCGCCGTTCGTATACGTCGTGCCGCCGTCGTTACTCCAGTAGAGGAAGATCGTATACGTGTTGTTGGCAGTCGGCGCGGCGTTGCTCTGCGCGTGCCCGTAGATGTGCACGTCCCCAAACAGATTCGTCGAATTGTCGACAGCCGCGCTCTGCCGGTAGCCCAGCGACAGCGACGTGCTGTTCGCCAGCGACGTCAACGTGATCGTGATCGCGGTGTTCGTGCCGTAACTGGGCTTGAAGGTCGTGGCCATTCGGCTACCCGGGCCACACGTGCACGTTCAGGAAGCCAACGTGCGCGGGGTCCGTCTCGACGTGGCCGACCAGCTGCACCGCAACGGCCTTGATCCCGCGCGCGGCGAGCACCATGGCCAGGGCCCCGGCGGCCTCGATGCACGCCTCGAGCATGTCGCTCGCCACGTCCTCGACGTGCGTGACCTTGGCGGCGACGTGCGCGGCGAGAGCGTTCTCCCACGCGGTCACATCTTCCGCCGCGCCATTCTCCGGCTTGGCCGGCGCCGACCGGTCGTTGTGCACGCTGGCCATGGCGATCGCCGTCGCGCTCTTGACCTCTTGGACCGCCACGTCACCGTGTTTCGCGGTGACGGCCTCGCGCAGACGCGCCTCGAAGTCCGGGCCCGTCGCCAAAGTGATTTGCAGGGTAAAGGACATGCGGTCTCCCTCTCAGAGCTGCAGGTATTCGAACGAGCCGACGCACACGTTCGACGCGACCGCGGCGTTCGGGAGCGCGGTCAGGAAG
>DASQGM010000150.1:0-10693 GCA_035632615.1 bacterium
ATCCGCGTCTCCTCGATTCCCGCCCTAGCGGATGAGCCCGCGTCTTTCGACTAGCGGTCGCGCTCGCTACGGGCCCGCTTCTCCTTGAGCGCGGCCTGTGCCGCGGCGAGACGGGCGGTGGGCACGCGGTACGGCGAGCAGCTGACGTAGCTGAGCCCGGCCTTGTGGCAGAACTCCACGCTCGCCGGGTCCCCGCCGTGCTCACCGCAGATCCCGAGCTCGATATCCGGCCGGGTCTTCCGCCCGAGCCGCACCGCCAGATCGATCAGCGCCCCGACCCCCTTCGCGTCAAGGACCTGGAACGGGTTCTCGGGCAGGATCTTCTGGTTCACGTACTCGAGTAGGAACTTGCCCTCCGCATCGTCCCGGCTGAACCCAAAGATCAACTGCGTCAGGTCGTTGCTGCCGAACGAGAAGAACTCCGCGACCCGCGCGATCTCGTCGGCGACGACGCATGCCCGCGGCACCTCGATCATCGTCCCGAACTTGTACTTGACGCGCACGCCCTGCTCGGTCATCACGCGGTCGCCGAGCGGCCGGACACGATCCTCGACCAGCTTGAGCTCGTTCACATGGCCGACCAGCGGGATCATGATCTCCGGGTGCGTCCGCACGCCCTCCTTGGCCAGGAGACACGCGGCCTCCAGGATCGCCCGCACCTGCATGTCGATGATGCCGGGGAACATTATGCCGAGGCGGATTCCACGCAGCCCCAGCATGGGGTTCTGCTCGCGCATTTTTGCGACCTCGCGCAGCAGATGCTCTTTCTCGGCCAGCGCCGCGGGGTTGTTCCCGCGGACGCGCAACTCGGTCACCTCGATCAGCAGCTCGTCGTAGCGCGGCAGGAACTCGTGCAGCGGCGGGTCGATCAACCGGATCACGACCGTCATCCCCGCCATCTCGCGGAGGATACCGACGAAATCCTGGCGCTGGATCGGGAGGAGCTCGTCGAGCGCGCGCTGCCGCTCGGCGTCGGTGCCGGCCAGGATCATCCGCCGGACGATTGGGAGCCGATCTTCCTCGAAGAACATATGCTCGGTCCGGCACAGCCCGATGCCCCCGGCGCCGAACGCGCGCGCCCGGGCGGCGTCCCGCGGGTAGTCGGCGTTCGCCCACACCCCGAGCCGCCGCGTCTTGTCGGCCCACCCCAGCAGCGTTTGCAGGTCGCGATCCTTGCTGACGTCCGGCTCGATCGTCCGAATGGCGCGGCCGAACACTTCGCCGGTCGTGCCATCGATCGAGATCGCCTCGCCCTGGCGCACGATCGTGCCGTTGACGCTGAACTGGTGCCCCTGCGGATCCACCCGGATCGCCTCGGCCCCGGCGACGCAGGGCTTACCGAGCCCGCGAGCCACAACCGCGGCGTGGCTGGTGGCGCCCCCCCGCGCCGTCAGAATCCCCTGGGCGACGAGCATCCCGTGCACGTCGTCGGGGTTGGTCTCGGGGCGAACGAGGATCACCGCCTTCCCCTGCTGACCGATCTCGACCGCCTGATCCGGGTCAAACACCGCGATCCCTGTTGCGGCGCCCGGGGACGCGTTCAAACCCCGCGTGAGCAGCTTCCCCTCGCGCTCCGCCGCGGCTTTGTCGTCCGGATCGAAACGCGGAAGCAGCAACTGGTAGATCTGATCCGGCTCGACGCGGAGCAACGCCTCGTCCCTGGTAATCATCTTCTCGCGCATCATGTCGACCGCGACCTTGACCGCGGCCTGGGCCGTGCGCTTCCCGCTTCGAGTCTGGAGCATCCAGAGCTTGCCGCGCTCGACCGTAAACTCCAGATCCTGCATGTCCTTGTAGTGGAGCTCCAGCATCTTCGCGACCTGCTGGAACTGCGCGTACACCCGGGACATCTCGGTCCGCATCTGCGCGATCGGATGCGGCGTTCGGATGCCCGCGACGACGTCCTCGCCCTGCGCGTTCGGCAGATACTCGCCGTAGAGTACCCTCTCCCCGGTCGCGGGGTTGCGCGTGAACGCGACGCCCGTCGCGCTCTCGCGGCCCATGTTCCCAAAGACCATCGCCTGGACGTTGACGGCCGTCCCCAGATCGTGCGGGATTTTGTTGAAGTTCCGGTAGTCCACCGCGCGCTTCCCCATCCACGAGTCGAACACCGCGCGAATCGCCATCTCCAGCTGGGTCCACGGCTCGCCGGGAAACTCGACGCCCTTTTCCCGCCGGATCAGGTCCTTGAACGCGCGCGCAATTTCGTGCAGATCCTCGGCGGTGAGATTGATGTCCACGCGGGCGCCTGTGCGTTGCTTCTGCGCCTCGATGATGTCCTCGAACCGCTCGCCGGGGATGTCCAGGACGATCTTCCCAAACATCTGCACGAAGCGCCGGTGCGCGTCCTGCGCGAACCGCTCGTCGCCGGTCATCTCGGCAAGGCCCTTGAGCGTCGCCTCGTTCAGGCCGAGGTTCAACACGGTGTCCATCATCCCGGGCATCGAGAACTTCGCCCCGGACCGCACCGAGAGGAGCAGCGGGTTCGCGGGGTCGCCGAACTTCTTGCCCATCTTGCGCTCGACGGTTGCGAGCGCGCGGCGGACCTCATCCATCAGCCCTGCCGGAAATTGCTGATCTCGCGCGTTGTATTCGTTGCACACCGCGGTCGTGATCGTGAACCCCGGCGGCACCGGTAACCCGACACGGCTCATCTCCGCGAGCCCCGCGCCCTTGCCGCCGAGCAGGTCCCGCATCGTCGCATTGCCTTCCTCAAACAACCAGATGCGCTTGCGAGCGTTCCCCTTCGCCGGAGCCGCCGCCCCGCGCCGGCGCAGCGAGGACACGCGGCGCCCGGACGCCTTCGCGCGAGTGCGTACTGCCATCCCCAGGTCACCTCACCTTGTAATGGTTCTACGTAGTCGAATCGTGATCGTGAGCGGTACCACCATGCGTTTAGGAGGGCGCCGCCGCCTTTCCTTCTCCGACGACGACACGCGACAGGTCGGCGATCGGCCGGATCAACCCGACCACGCCCGCAAGTAGCGCGAAGCGGTTCCGGCGGACCGTCTCGTCGGGATCCATCACCAGCACGTCCTGGAAAAACCGATCCACCGGGCCGGCCAGCCCGGCGAGCCGCTCGAGCGCCGTCCCGTACCGCCGGACGAGCTCGTCCGCCCCGAGCGCCGCGCCGTCCTCGGCGCCCTGCTCGCCGGGCCGCGCCGCCGCGCGCGCGACGTCCTGGACCTTGCGCAGGCTCCCCAGCAGCGCACGTTCCGCCGGCGCGGCGAACAGCTCCTCGCGGATCTCTCCCCCCACATCTTTCGGCAGGATCCGCGCCGCCCGGTCAAACGCGGTGTACACGCTGGCGAACGCCGCCGTCCGTCTGAACTCCCACAGCGCGCGGGCCCGCGCCGCCGCGTCGACCAGGTCGTCGGCGCCGGCCTCGAGCGCGGCGTCGACGGTGTCGTAACTGATCCCCTCGTCGATCAGCACGGCGCGGAGCCGCTGCCGCAGCGCGCTCCGCCACTCCTGGAGCACGCGCCCCTCGTCCGCCGTTGGGATGACGCCGGTCTCACGCGCGACGGTGTCCAAGCTCACCCGGATCTCGTGTCGCAGGACAATCGCGACGATCCCCGACGCCGCGCGCCTGAGACCGTACGGGTCCTGCGAGCCGCTGGGCGTGATGCCCGCCGCGAGCGCGCTGAGCAGCGTATCGACCTTGTCGATCAGGGCCAGGTGCGCGCCGATCGTGGACGCGGGCAGCGTGACGCCGCGGGGCAAATACTGCTCGCGGATCGCGTCCGCGACGGGCGCCGGTTCCCCATCGAGCCGGGCGTAGATGCCGCCCATGACGCCTTGCAGCTCCGGCAGCTCTCGCACCACCTGGGTGACGAGGTCAGCCTTGCTGAGGTGCGCCGCGCGCGCCAGCAGCTGTCCGTCGGAGGTCGAGAGCCGGAGCAGCCGGGTGAGGATGCGCGCCAGGTGCTCCAGCCGCGCCGTCTTGTCGGCCATCGTGCCGAGCCGGTCGAGGAACACGAGATCTCGCAGGGCCGAGACCCGGTCCTCGAGTCGCCGCTTGCCGTCCTCGTCGAAGAAGAACCGGCCATCGGCGAGCCGCGCCCGCAACACCCACTCGTTTCCCTCGCGGACGGTGGCGAGCCCGCGCCGGTTGCCGTTGCGCACCGCCACGAACGCGGGAAGCAGCCGGCCCGCGGCGTCCTCGACCGCGAAGTACTTCTGGTGGTGCTGCATCACCGTGATCAGCACCTCACGCGGGAGCGCCAGAAATTCCTCGGCGAAGTGCCCGACGAACGCTTCCGGCCATTCCACGAGCTGCACGGTCTCGTCGAGCAGCTCCGGGTCTAGGATCGGACGGCCGTCGACCTCGCGGGCGGCGCGTGTTGCCGAGTCCGTGATCCGCCGCCGGCGTTCCTCCGGATCGACCAACACGAAGCTTCGCCGCAGCGTCCCATCGTAGGCGCCCGCGGAGGCGACCGCCACCGGCGTCGGGTGGAGGATCCGATGCCCGTACGTCCGCCGCCCCGCCCGCACCCCGGCGAATTCGCAGGCGACGATGCGGCTGCCCAGGAGTGCGACCAGCCACCGAACCGGCCGGCTGAACCGCACGGTTCCCGTCCCCCACCGCATCGGCTTCGGAAACGCCAGCCCGCCGGCGAGCTGCGGCAACAGCGCGCCGAGCACCCGCGACGTCGGCTCTCCTGGCTCGCGCCGCACGGCGTACACGTACTCCCCCTGGGGCGTCGCGCGGCGCTCGAGCGCGGCCACCGACACGCCCTGCCCCTTGGCGAATCCCTCGGCCGCCGGAGTCGGACGGCCGTCGGCGGTAAACGCGGCCCGCGCGGCGGGTCCCCGCACCTCGCGGACGAGATCGGCCTGGCGTGCCGCGACGTCCTCGACGATCAGCACGAGCCGCCTGGGCGTCGAGAGGGCGCGAGTCTCGCCCACGGCGATGCGCGCGGCCTGAAACGCGTTCCGCGCCGCGTCTGCGAGCTGGCGCGCTCCATCCCACGCGGCCTGCGGCGGCAGCTCCTCGCAGCCGATCTCGAACACGAGGCGGGCAGGCGCGCCGGTCCGCGCGGCCGTGCGCGGGTGCCGTGCCGGCGGGTTCGCAGTCCGAGGGTTACGCGGCATCGTGCCGCTTCCGGAGCAGGGGCCAGCCCAGTTCTTCGCGATGCTTGAGATAGAGTTCCGCGCTCCGCCGTGCCAGCGTCCGGCACCGGGCCATCAGGCTTGCGCGCTCCGCGACGCCCACCGCCCCGCGCGCGTCCAGGACGTTGAAGGTGTGGGAGCACCGGAGCACGTGCTCGTACGCCGGCACGATGAGGCCGGCGTCGAGCAACCGGCCGGCCTCGGACTCGTTCGCGGCGAACTGGTCCCGCAGCATCTTCACGTCCGCGCGCTCGAACGCGTACTTGGAGTGCTCGAACTCATCCTCGCGCCGGATCTCACCGTACGTGATCCCGGGCGCCCATTCAAGGTCGAAGATGTTGTCTTTGCGCTGCACGAACTGCGCGATGCGCTCCAACCCGTACGTCAGCTCCACCGGCACGACCGGGAGATCGATCCCCCCGGCCTGCTGAAAGTACGTGAACTGGCTGATCTCCTGGCCATCGAGAAACACCTGCCAGCCGACGCCGGACGCCCCGAGCGTCTGGTCCGCCCAGTCGTCTTCGAGGAACCGGAGGTCGTGGTCGCGGAGCTCGATCCCCAACGCACCGAGGCTCCGGAGATAGAGGTCCTGCACGTCGTCGGGGGAGGGCTTGAGGATGACCTGGTACTGATGGTGCTGGTAGAGGCGGTTCGGATTCTGGCCGTAGCGGCCGTCGGCCGGCCGCCGACTCGGCTGGACATACGCCACGGTCCACGGCTCGGGGCCGAGCGCCCGCAGGAACGTGGCCGGATGCATCGTGCCCGCACCCACTTCCAGATCATACGGTTGTGCGATCACACATCCGCGGGCGGCCCAGTAGCGCTCCAGGCCGAGGATGAGGTCTTGAAATGTCATGGGGTCCTCCTGCGATTCGAGCGGCTGCCCTAGGCGAGAGGCCGAGCCGATCGCCCTATCCGATCCCGAGCGGTTCCTCCTCCCGTTCGCGGCGCACAGGCAGCGAGGTGAGCATGGTCGCGACGATGAATGCGGCGAGCCCGGCGGCCGCCCAGCTGAGCGGCAACTCGATGACGCGATCGTCGGTGTGGATGCGCACCGCGCCCGCGGGGCCGCGCCGCACGATGCGCTGAGCCTCCTCCATCGCGGATCCGAAGTGGGCGAGCGCCCGCTGGACCCGCTCTAGGTCGATCTCCATGGGACCACCTCCGCAGTCTATCTTATCACGTCGTCTTGGCGGCTGAGAACTCCTCGCGGACCATCTGGAGGAACGCCTCGACCACCGTCGGGTCGAACTGCGTACCCGCGTGGCCGCGAAGATGCGCAGTCGCCGCTTCGTCGCTCCGCGCCGGCCGGTACGGGCGGTCCGATCGCACGACGTCCCAGACGTCCGCGACGGCGAAGATCCGCGCCGCCAGCGGAATCTGCTCGCCCCTGAGGCCGCGGGGGTATCCGGTCCCGTCCCACTTCTCGCGGTGACAGTACGGAATGTCCAGGGCCGGACGCAGGTACGGGATCGGCGTCAGTAGTTCGTACGCATACGCCGGATATCGCTCCATCATCTCCCGTTCCTCGTCCGTGAGCGGACCGCGCTTGAACAGCACGGCATCGGACACCCCGAGCTTCCCGACGTCGTGCAGCAGCACGCCACGTCTGATGTGCACGACCTCGTCCGCCGACACCCCCAGCCGGCCGGCGAGACGCACGGTCAGATCCATGACCCGCTGGGTGTGCCCCTCGACCTCTCGATCACGGTGCTCCATCGCGCGGGCCCACCCGGCCAGCGTCGTGTCGTAGGCGAGCGCGAGATCGGCGTTGGACCGCTGGAGCGCCTCGAACTGCCGGGCGTCGCTGATGGCGATCGCCGTTTGCCCCGCGAGCGTGTCCAGGAACTCGAGCCAGTCTTCCTCGAACAACACGGGCCGCCGGTAGAACACCTGCAACACCCCGAGCAGTTGCGCTTTGGCGATCAGCGGGACCGCATACGTGGCCTTGAAGCGTTCGGTGCGACCCTGCGGCAGGCGGGTCATCACCAGCGTGTCCGGAGCCGCGTCGAGGTCGGGTACGCCGAAGCTCTGCCGCTCGAGCGCGACGCGGCCGGCGAGGCCCTCGCCGAGCTTGATGTGGAGGTGGCGCAACACCGCGGTTTGAAACCCGTGATCGGCGGCGTATTCGAGGATCTGCGTGTGCGGGTTAAACAGCAGCACGCACGCCGCGTCGACGCGCAACAGCGCGATCGCCTTGGCGAGCACGACGTTGAGGCTGATGCCCAGGTCCAGGCTGCCGGTGATCACCTGGTCGATCTCTCGGAGCGCCTGGAGCTGGGCGGAGCGACGCGCCGTTTCGTCGTACAGCCGGGCGTTCTCCAGGGCCCCCGCCAACTGGTGGGCGTAGCCACGAAGAAACGCGACGCGCTCGCTCGTGAAGAACCCCGGTTGGGTGCTGTACAATCCAAGCACCCCGAACGTGCGCGTGCGAGTGATGAGCGGAAACGCGCCCACGCTGTGAAGGCCGCGCGCCAGGAGGGCCGGCACCCACGGCGGGGGCGCGTCGCGCTGCGCGACGTCCTCGCCCACCACGGTATCCCCGCCGGTCAGGGATCGCCCGATCGCGCCCTGGGCCGTCGACTCGGACCACAGCGCGATGATGTACTGGGGCAGGTCGGTGTCGGCGGGATGGCCGGCGACGAGCCGCGGGCGGCCGCCCGCGTCGATCGTCGCAACCCACGCGAGCGACACGCCGAAGACGTCGACGCAGCGCGCCACGGCGTCGTGGGCGAGGCGCCGGAGGTCGAGGGTTCCCGCCATCCGTTGCGCGCTCTCGTACAGGCCCCGTAGATTCTCCAGCTCCTGCGCGAGCTGCTGCGTGAGCTGCGCGCGATGGATCGCGTTGCTCGCGAGTTCGGCGAGCGCCGTCAGCGGGCCGACGTCGCGGGACGCAAACGGACCGAGCGCAGACTCGCGCAGGCGGGCGATGGCCAGCGCGCCGATCACGCGCTCTCCTTCCCGCATCGGCACCGCGATGCACGGCCCCATGATGCCCCTGGCGGGCGAGAAGCCGGCAACGGACTCGGGCTCCACCGCGAGGTCGGGGGTCAGGAAGGCGCCCCCGAGTTCGATGGCCCGCCCCGAGATGCTGCCGGCGATGGGAAACGTCGCTCCCTCCGGCACCGTCTCGACGCCGCGCACGCACGCGGACCGGAACGTCGCGCCATCGGGCTCCACGAGCACGAGCGAGGCGTGGTCGCCTCGCAGGAACGCCATCGTGCGCTCGGTGATCAGCGCATACACATCGTCAAGGTCGCCGGCCCGCCGGAGCGCGGTGCCGAGGCTGTGGACGGCGTCCATCTCCCGCGCGTGCGCCCGCACCGCGTCGAGCAGCCGCAGGCGCTCCGCGACGGACCCGACCTGCCTACCGATCGACTCCGCCAGTTTGATCTCGTTGGGCGACCAGCGGCGCGGCCGCGCCGTGGCGATCGCGAAGCCACCGATCACACGACCGTCGAGGAGCAGCGGTCCGGTCAGTGACGCCCCGGCCACGCCGGCCCGTCGCAGCGCCGGCCGAAGCACGTCCGCCGGCGGGCCCGTGAGAGCCTCCCAATCCTCCACCGCGACGACCCGCGTAAAATCCAGCCCGGCGGCCGACGCCGCGGCGACCAGCGCTGCGCTGCGCTCGGGCGCCATGTTGCGCGTGACATGGGCGTCGGGCTCCGATGTGAGCCACACGCCGCCGCGGTCGCCCTCGAGAACCGCGAGCGTCCGGTCGAGCAGCGTCCCGAGGAACGTCCGCAGGTCTGCGGCACCGGCGGCCGCCAGGACGATGTCGTTGAGCGCCTCGAGATGCGCGGCCACCTGCCGGCGCCGCGTCACATCCGAGATCGCGCCCTCGTAGCAGACGACGCGGCCGGCGCCGTCACGCACCGATCGAGCATTCTCGCGAATCCAGATCAACGATCCATCGTATCGCCTCACCTGGACCTCGAAGTCCGTCACGGCGCCCTCGCGCTCGAGACGCTGGCTCCACTGCAACCGGACATCGGGATCGACGTAGAGATCGGGGGTATTGACCGCCAGGAGGTGGGCGTGGCTCGGGTAGCCTAGGATGCTCACCAGTCGTGGATTGACGTCGAGCAGCTTCCCTGCCGGCGTGGTGCGGTACAGGCCAACCGGCACCCCTTCGAACAGGCTCCGGTACCGGGCTTCGCTCTCCCGCAGCGCATGTTGGGTCGCCGTGTGGGCCTTCTCCGCGCGTTTCTGCCGTGTGATGTCCTGTGCGACGACCAACACGGCGTCTCGTCCGCCGAAGCGCAACGTGTGGGAGGTGATCTGGACGTCGATGGGCTCGCCGCTCTTGAGACGGTGCCGCCACTCGCCGACCCGGCGAAGTCCGAGCGGGCGGCTCGACACGTGCGCCCGCAGTCGCGGCACGTCCTCGGGCGGGCGAATGTCCGCGATCGTCAGCGCCAAAAACTCCTCCCGGGAATACCCGTAGTGGGCGACGGCGGCCTCGTTGACCTCGAGGAAACGTAGCGTCTTGCGGTCGAAGACCCACATCGGCAGGGGGTTGTGATCAAAGAGCAGGCGAAAGCCGGCCTCGAGCGTCGCCCGGGCGGTGCGACGCTTTGCACGACGCGGGTTTCCGACGTCAGGGCCGCTGTCCATGTCGCAAACGCCCCCCGTACGCACAGATGCCCGGGATCACGGCCGCCTAGACGGACGTCGCGCAGCACGACGGAATGGGCCGGCCCCGGATGGGCACGGCCCTTTGACGTCGGTGTGCGATCGGGGTCCCGCGGGCGTCAGCCTCCTATGACCGAGGCTCGGCCTCCCGGAGGCGTCCGATCACGGCCGGGGCGCGGAGCTTCGCGTCCAGATGGTATTCGAGGTGGGTCTGCACCAACCGCGCGAGATCCCGTCGCTGCGCGGGTGGAACGCGCAACCGCCCGGCCTGTTCCGGCGAGGTGCGCAGCAGGTACCCGCACATCGCCAGCACGCCGGGGGCGACCGGGATCGCCTCGGTGTGGCCCGCCGCGCATGCGGGACAGAGCGCGCCGCCTGCACCGGGGCCGAAGCCCCAGGCCGCGATCGGCCCGGCCGCCTGCCGGGGCAGGTTCCGCCCGCACTCGACGCACGTCTCGACCTCCGGCCGGTAGCCGAGATCCGACGCGAGGCGGAGGCCGAACCAAAGCGTCGCCATCTCGGCGGCCTCTTCATCCGCCTGCTCGAGGCCGACGAGCGCGCACAGCACGAGGTCGAAGACGTCCTCGTGACGATCCCGCTCGGGGAGAAACCTGTCCACCAACTCGACGACGTACGCGGCGTACCCGGACCTGACGAGGTCGCCACGGATCCCGGGAAATGCCCGGACGACCTCGACCTGGGCGACGACATCGAGCGAGCGTCCGCGCGCCAGCAGAAACCGGCCGTGGGTGAACGGCTCGACAAGGCCGCCGAGCCGGCTCGTGATCCTCCGGGTACCGCGGGCCACCGCCCGCAGCTTGCCGTACTCTCGGGTCAGCAGGGTAATCGACCGGTCCGCCTCGCCGATGACCTGCCGCCGGAGCACGACTCCTTCGGTCTTATAGACCGGCACGCCGTGCCCCCCGGGCGGGGCCCGGCACCGCGC
>DASQGM010000151.1:0-10245 GCA_035632615.1 bacterium
CGGGCCGCCCCGCCACATCGCAGGAGAGCGCGGGGCCGCCACGAACCCCCTCGAAGCGCGCGTGTCCACGGCTCGCACGACCCGCCGTGCCACCGGCGGGGCCACCGATGCCATCCGTCTTCATCCTGATCTCGGCGTTCCTCTATGGGATCTCGCCGATCCTGGCGAAGATCGCGTACGCGTCCGGGGTCACGCCGCTCACCCTGCTGGCCATCCGCGCGACGCTCGGCGCTGCGTTTGTGTGGGTCGGGCTCGCGTTCACGCGGGGCGCCACGATTCCGGGGCCTCCTCTCCTCGGCCCGCTCGTCGCGCTCGGGGTCACCGTGCTGCCCGTCCAGGTCTTCGCCTACTTCTACGCGCTGACGATCCTCCCGGCGTCGTCCGCGTCGGTCATCGCCAACACGGCACCGGTGCACGTGGCGTGGATGGGCCGGCTCTTCCTCGGGGAGGCGCTCCAGCGGGCGGACGTGGCCATCCTGGTGGTAATCGTCTCCGGCGCGATGCTGGTCGCGGGGCAGACGCCGCAGGGCGGGCACGCGCTCGGGTTCCTCGTGCTCGGCCTGTCCACGCTCGTCTCCGCGTTCTACCTGGTGACGCAGCGGCGGCTCGTACGAGACACGCACCCGTTGAGCGTGCTGGCCGTCGTGTTGCCGTGCTCCGCCGCAGTGTACTGGGTCGCCGGACTCGCCACGCACCAGATTCACCTGGTGATCCCGCTGCCCGGCCTGCTGGCGGTGGCGGGCGCCACCGTCGCCGCCGGGGCGGCGTCGCTGCTGGTCCTCCTGGCGCTGCGGGCGTTGCTCGTCACCCGCGCCGCGATGCTCGGGATGCTCGAACCCGTGGTCGCCGTGGTGTGCAGCGTGTTGCTGCTCGGCGACGCGATGACGTGGCTGCGCGCGGCCGGGATCGTCACCGTGGTGGGCGGCATCGCGGCGCTCCAGTGGCGGCGCGCCGCGTAACGCCGCGCGGGGCCGACACGGCCGCGCCACGGACACCCGCGAACCGGACCCCCCTAGGTCCGCCCCGGCGCTCCCGACCCTACCGCGGCTCGAGCGCCAGCCGCGCGCCGAACCCGATGAACACGCAGCCGGTGATCCGGCGGGCAATGACCCACACACCGGGACGGCGCACCAGCAGGGATCGCACGCGGGTTGAGGACAGGACGATCACCGCCAACGAGCACGCCGCGAACACCACGAAGATGGCGCCGAGCTCGAGCAGTTGTGCCGTGACGCGCCCCGCGCCGACGTCGACGAACTGAGGCAGGATGGAGACGTAGAACATCGCCGTCTTCGGGTTGAGCAGCTCGGTGGCGATCCCGCCGAGGTAGTGCCACCGCGACGACGGGCGCGGCCCTTCCCTGCGGACGCGCGTCACGTCGTCGGTTCCCGCGAGAAAGGTACGGACGCCGAGGTACGTGAGGTACAATGCCCCGGCTATCTTGAGGGCCTCGTAGGCCACCCCCGACGCCTGCAAAATGACCGTCAGACCCAGGGCGGCGCTCGCCTGCAGAATGCAGGTCCCGGAGAGCAGCCCCGCCGCGGTCGCGAGGCCGGCCCGCCGCCCAAACGACAGCGACCAGTTCAGCGTGAGCAGGATCGCGGGGCCGGGCGTGAGCACCATGAGCAGCACCGCGGGAATGTAGAGGGCGAGGGTGCCGAGCGGGAGCATGCGCCGGCCCTACGCGTCCTGCGGGTTCAGGAACTTGAACACCACGCCCGCCGCGGCGCCCCCGGCGAAGTTCGCCACGAGATAAATCCAGAGGTTCGCCCACGTCGACAGCCCCATCGCGGTGATCCCGAAGGCGACCGCGGGGTTGAAAGCACCCCCCGAGATGTTCCCCACGGCGAACGCGCCGGTCATCACGGTCATGCCGATCGCCAGCCCGTAGAACGAGTTGCCGGCGGTGCCCTTCGCCGTGGCGACGTTGAGGACGACGTAGACGAGCGCGAACGTGAACAGGAACTCGGCGAGCAGCGCCGGTCCCACCGGGAGGGACATCGGCTTCGCCTCCGCCCCGGCGCGCAGGAGCCCGACCGAGGCCGCGGCAAAGAGCGCGCCGACCACCTGGGCGATCCAGTACGGCACGACGTCGCCGGAGGCGCAGCGCCCACGGATCCAGACGCCGAAGGTGACCGCCGGATTGTAGTGGCCGCCGGAGATGTGACCGCCGGCGAAGACCATGACCATCAGGACGGCGCCGATCGCCAGCGGCGGGATGACCCCGGTGGTTCCACCGATGACCGTGCAGCCGACCGTCAACACGAGGAAAAACGTGCCGATCAGTTCCACGATGTACTTCTGCACCGCCTGAACCTCGCTCGAAGGATTTGGACCCGGGGGCGCGTGCGCGCCCCGGGCGTCCCGGCCGTCCGGCGCACGACGGACCGGGGAGGCCCGACGGCCTCCCCGGATTTCCCCGCGGCCGCACGCTAGACCTTCGGTGTCTTCGCCATCTCCACGATCTCCGTCGTCATCACGTCCGACGCCGGAACCGCTTGCGGGATCTGCTTCAGCCCGTAGTAGGTGTCGCTGATCGCAGTCCACACCTTGGGGTCCATCGCGCCCCACCCTGCCTGCTTGGTCAGCGGCGAGTACATGTACGGGATCTCGTTCTTCCACGTCTGCAGTTCGAGCGTCCGGTCGAGCCCGGTCGTGCTCTTGATGACGATGTCCGCCGCCTCATCCGGGTGCTGGGCCGCGTACAGCCATCCTTTCGCGCTCGCGGCCGTGAACCGCACCAGCACGTCCTTGCGCTCGCCCAGCATCCTGTCGGTCGTGAAGTACGTGTAGGCGTAAAGGCGGATGCCGAGATCCCAGAGTGGGAAGTAGCTGAAGCTCCCCGCCTGCCGGACGGCCTCGATCTGCGGCGCGTCGATGATCCACCCGGTGATCACGTCCACCTGCCCGGTCACCAACGGATGCGTGTCGCCGCCCACGAACAGCACCTTCACCTTGTCCTGCGGGATCTGGTACTTGGCCAGCACGGCCTCGAGCAGGGGACGCGCCGTGGCCTGGATCCCGATTGTCTTGCCGGCAAAGTCGTGCGGCGTGTGGATCCCGGATTTCGTGAGGAAGATGAAGGCGAACGGGTGCTTCTGCAGGGCCGTCGCGAACGCCTTGACGGGCAGACCGTGGCTGCGCGCGTTCACGAGCACGGCCACCGACGAGACGTTCCCCATCGGGATGCCGCCGCCCGCGACCACCTGGACCGCGTCGATGTTCGGCCCGCCTGGCTGGATCTTGAGGTCGATCCCGGTGTCTTTGAAGTAGCCTTTGGAGATCGCCACGAAATCGCCCGCCATCTGCGCGTTCGCCAGCCAGCCGAGCTGCTCGGACAGACTCAGCATCCCCTGGGCGCGCGCGGACGGCAGCAGACCGGGGAGTTGCCCTCCGGCCATCGCGAGCGCGAGCGTTCCCCCGCCCTTGAGCAGAGTCCTGCGCTTCATCGGTTGCGTGAACAGCGTGACCCGATCCCGTCCCATCTTCCCCACCCCCGTCTCGTCTCGATTCGCGCGGGCGACACGACTCCGTAGCTCACGGAACCGCCCGTTGAATCGTTCCCGTCTCAGGATCTCCCCCGGTCCGCGTTCGTTCGCTCAGACGCCAACCGCCTCCCGCCCGCCGTCGTCCCGGATCCTGCCCTGCTCGGGCCGCATCAGACGATCTTGTCTCGAACAAACTGCGCGATCTCCGCCTCGTCGTACCCGGCCTCGGCGAGGATCTCGCGCGTGTGCTCGCCGAGGTCCGGCGGGTGCCGCCGGATCTGCGCCGGCGTGTCCGACAGCTTGACCGGCACACCCACCGTCCGGATGGGGCCGAGGCGTGGATGCGCCATCTCCACGACCATCTCGTTGTGCCGGACCTGCGGATCGTCGAGCGCCTCCCGAAGCGAGTGGACCGGCGCGCACAGCAGATCTTCCCGTTCCAGCCGCGCGAGCGCGTCCTCCTGGGTCAGCTCCGCGAACCGCTGACGAAGGATCGCCTGCAGCTCGCTACGGTGGGTCGCCTGCGCCTCCTCGGTGGCGAACCGAGGATCCGCGCCGAGCGGCGGCAGCTCGAGCGCGCGGCAGATGTCGCCGAGCGGATCCTGTTTGAACGCGCCGATCAGAACGATCCAGTGATCGTCCTTGGTACGGAACGCGCCGTTGCGGGGCAGGGCGATCCAGTTGACCACCTGACCGGCGTTCAGCAGCGGGGTCGCCTCCTGCTGCTGCATGTACATCATGGCGTCGAGCAGCGACGACGTAACGAGCTGGCCGGTCCCGGTCTGGTGGCGGGCCAGCAGCGCCAGCAGAATCCCCTGCACGAGCAACATCCCAGCCCCGAAGTCGCAGAGCGCGGTGCTGAACGGCTCCGGCGGCGCGTCGGGCTCGGCGCGCCGCAGCAGCGCTCCGCCGAGCGCCTGCGCGATGCAGTCCTGGCCGCCCTTCAGCCGGTAGGGACCGGTCAGGCCGTACCCGCTGCCGACCGCGTAGATCAGGCGAGGGTTCAGCCCACGGAGCGCCTCGTAGCCCAGCCCGAGCCGCTCCATCGTGCCGGGCCGGAAGTTGTGCACGAGCACGTCCGCGCGCTTCGCGAGCCGGAGCACCAGTTCCGTACCGGCCGGCTTCCGCAGGTCCACGGTGAGCGCGCGCTTGTTGCGGTTGCTCGCCAGGAAGACGTAGCTCACCCCATTCGGCAGCGCCAGCGTCGAACGCAACCAGTCGCCGTTGCCCGGCCGCTCGATCTTGATGACGTCCGCGCCGAAGTCGCCCAGCATCTGGGTCGCGATCGGCCCGAGCGTGATCTGCGTGAAGTCCAGCACGCGGACGCCGCCGAGCGGCTGGGGAGCCGCGCCGGCCGTCATCGGCCCGTCCACCGGGGCGCCCGCTTCTCGCGAAACGCGCGCACTCCCTCGTCCCCGTCCGCGGATGCGATCGCGTCGAGCATCCGCCTCGGGAACCAGCGCGCGGCGACCGACGCCGGGAGATCGAGCGCGCCGAGCGCGACCTGTTTCGTCGCCTCGACCGAGAGCGGCGCGCACGCGACGACGTCCGCCGCCCAGCGGTCCGCGGCGGCGCCCAACTCCGAGCCGGGCACGACCTCGTTCACGAAACCGGCGGCCAGTGCCGCCTGCGCGCCGATGCGGCGCCCGGTCAGCAAGAGTCCCATCGCGACCTTGAGCGGAATCTGGCGCGCGAGCATCGCGATGCCGCCGTCCATCGCCATGCGGCCGACGCGGGGCTCCGGGAAGCCGAACTCCGCGTGCTCGGCGGCGACGATCAGATCACACGCGAGCGCCAGCTCAAACCCGCCACCGAGCGCGAAGCCGTTCACCGCGGCGATCACCGGCTTCAGCAGGTCGCGCCGGAGCGAGAGGCCGCCCGCCCCGAGCGGGAGCGCGCGCGCAAGGTACTCGATCCCGCTCGCCTCCTGCGCGTCCTTCATGTCCGCCCCGGCGCAGAACGCCCGCGTGCCGGTCCCCGTGAGGATCGCCACCCGGATCTCGGGGTCGTCCCGGACGCGGTCCCACGCGCGTTCGAGCGCGTCGTGGGCCGCACGGGTGAGCGCGTTCCTGACCTCTGGCCGGTCGATCGTCACGCGCGCAACCGCCCCATCCTTCTCGTATCGGATGCCCGCGTCGGTCGTCGCCTCCGCCATCGCTATCGCGTCCCTCCTCCCGCCGCGCTCGCCGCCGCCTCGCCGCCGAGCCCCAGGTCCGCCCCGAGGGCGACCAGGCGCCGCTGCAGCGCGGGCACGTCCACCGCGCGCGGTTCGACCTCGGCCTCCAGCGCCATGGCGGCGGCGGTGCCGGCGGCCTCGCCCATCACCATGCACGGCGCGATTTCCCGCGCCAGCCGCTGCGCCTCCGGCGTCGCCGAATAGCACCGGCCGGCGACGAGCATCCCCTCGACGCCCTTCGGTAGGAGCGCCCTGTACGGCATGAAGTAATCCCGCCCGCGGCCGATCACGTCGGGAAACCGCCGACCGTGCAACACGTCGTCCTTCGTCATGACGTACTCACCGTCGAGCACGCGCGTCTGGCGGACGCCGGCCTGCGGAGAAGCGTCCAGGATATAGGCCCGTTCGAACCCCGGCATGTGGCCGCGCAGCCACGCCAGCGCGCGCACGAACCGCTCCCGCCCCTCCACCTCCAACCGGGTCAGGTCCTCCACCGACAGGCCGTCGAGCCCATACACGTGGGGACAGTTGCACCAGATCACGCCCTCGCGAGGGGTGCGCAGCCACCAGAGGTCCCACGACCCGCCGATGATGCGCTTGACCTCGGCGTTGAGGGCGCGGGCCTCCTCGGGGTGCCCGCGCTCGAACTGGACGACGCGCTCGACGTCCACCGCCCCGAGCCGGTGGACCAGGCTCAGCATGTACCGCCCGTGCACAAACGGCGCCCCGGCCGCGGCGTAGAGGTCCCCGTCGCCGCTCGTGTCGATGAAGATCCGGCCAAGGATCGCCTGGCGGCCGGCCTTGGTCTGCACGATCGCGGCGCGGACCCGGCCGTCCTCGACGATCGCGCGGGAAAACCACGAGTGCATCCGGAGCGTGACGCCGGCTTCGCGGGCCATCGCAAACGCCACCTGCTTCCACGCCTCGGGGTCGAACGCCGCGGCGTACGTCGTGGGGTGGGGCTGCATCCGCGAGTAGAAGTCCTCGAACCCCCACCGCGCCCACCGCCACCACAACTCGATGTCCTGCTTGAAGCAGTCCGCCTCCGGTGGTTCGACCGCGCCCCCCACGCTCACGAGGCGGCGGACCATCTCGTAACCGATCCCCGCGACGGTCCGGCGCTCTCGGTCCGCCATGTCGTCGAGCAGCAGCACCATCCCGCCGGCGGCCATCCCCCCGAGATAGCCGTACCGCTCGAGGAGGAGCGTGCGCGCGCCGGCGCGGGCCGCGGCGACCGCCGCGGCGAGCCCCGCGGGCCCTCCGCCCACCACCACCACGTCGGCCTCCGCGACGACCGGGACGTCCTGGGCAGGCTCGTGCACCACCGTCATGGCGACACCCCCTCGCGAACGCGTTGGCTCACGGTCTCGCCGGCGCGCGCGGCGTCACGGTGCGCGCTCCCGTTCATTCGACGTGGGCGCCGCCGGTCGGACGCCACGGCACGGCGTAGTGCTCGACGATCGTGACCAGATTGAACAGCAGGAGCGCGAGCATCGAGGCGACCGTCATCGTCGCGTATAGGAGCGGCGTGCGGTAGTCGTACGTCGCTGCCACGATCAGGTAGCCCAGACCGGCGTTCGACCCGATCCACTCGCCCACGATGGCCCCGAGCAGGCTCGCCGTGCTGGCGATGCGCAGCGCCGAAAACAGGTACGGCAGCGAGGTGGGCCAGCGCAGGTAGCGAAACACCTCCCACCGACTCGCCGACAGCACCCGCATCAGCTCCAGCGCCTGCGCGTCGACCGCGTTGAGGCCGTCGGCCATGTTCACCAGGGTGGGAAAGAACGTGATGAGCGCGGCGATCGCGACCTTCGGCGCGTATCCGTTGCCGAGCAGCAACACGAGGATCGGGCTGATCGCCACGATCGGGAGGGTCCGGACCGTCACGGCGAGGGGATAGACGCTGTGCCGGAACGTCCGGTTGTGCACGAACCCGACGGCGGTCACGACCGCGATCAGATTGCCGAGAACGAACCCCAGCACCGTCTCGATCAACGTCGGCCACGTATTGACCAGGAGCGTGTGGGTCTCGGTCCGGAGCGCGCCGAGGACCTGCAGCGGGGCCGGCGCCAGGTACACCGGCACGTGGAACACGACGATGATCGCCTGCCACAGCAGCAGCACGACGACGAATGTACCGATCGAGATCGCGTGCCGGCGCCACAGAGCCTCCCCGGGCGCCCGCCGCCTCGGCCGCCGCGCGGTCGCCGCGCCCTCCGCCGCCGGAGACCGCCCGCTGGCGGCCATCAGTGCTCCAACGCCTCCCGCAGCTCCGCCGAAAACCTCGTGAACTCTGGCGTGTCGCGCATGCTCGGGCGGCGCGGGTACGGCAGCCCGATCTCGATCGCGCGGCGGATCTGCGCGGGCCGCGGCGAGAACACAACGACGCGCGACGACAGGTACACCGCCTCGGGAATGCTGTGCGTCACGAACAGGATCGTGCGGCGCGTCTCGGTCCAGATCCGAAGCAGCTCTTCGTTGAGCCGGTCGCGCGTGATCGCGTCGAGCGCGCCGAACGGCTCGTCCATCAAGAGCACACGCGGATCGCTCACGAGCGCCCGGGCGATCGCGACGCGCTGCTGCATCCCCCCGGAGAGCTGCGCCGGCCGGACCTGCTCGAAGCCCTGCAGCCCGACGAGCTCCAGCAGCGACGCGGGCGACGGGCCGGACGGGTGGGTCCTGCCCCAGGCGCCGATCCGCAGGGGGAGCGTCACATTTTCCTCCACGGAGAGCCACGGCAGCAGCACCGGTTGCTGGAACACCATCCCGAACGCGCGGGTCCGGCGCGCGTCGGCGGGCGTCGTGCCGAGGATCTCGATCGCGCCGCCCGTCGGCGGGAGAATGTCCGCGACGAGCCGCAGCAAGGTCGACTTGCCGCACCCCGAGGGCCCCAGCAGCGAGATGAACTCGCCCTGAGCGATCGTGAGCGTGATGTCGCGGAGCACCTCGAGCGGTTCGCCGTTCCGCTCGAACGACATGGAAACGGCCCGCAGGACGATGGACGGCCCCGCCGCGCCGCGCGTCGATCGCTCGGGTGTCACCCGGGCTCCCCAGCCCGCCGTCCGCGCCTCCCGTCCATGGTCACGAGTGGGGTTACTACGCCGGGGGCGGGAGATCCTGGCACGCGCCTCAACGGGCGCGCGCGCCGGCCAGCAACATCGCCACGAACGTCGCCAGATACGTCGCGGCCGCAAGCACCACCACCGCCGCGGTCCACCGCACGTCCCGCGGCCGGTAGACGCGCGCGTAGAGGTACGCGGCGAGGAAGATCGCGCACTCCGCGAGGTTGAGCGCGAGGAAGAACGGCACAGGCACGCCTCACCCCCGCCGTCCACCGGTCACGCGGGCTTGAGGTTCTCGACCTGCCTCCGCGGCGGTCTTATTGGGCCGCCCCGACGCGATGATGCCGCCGCGCACGATGCGGGCCACGAGGGCGCGCGTCGTCAGGCGCGTCGCCTCGGCGCGGGAAGGGCGCGTGTCGAGGTCATGCCAGTTGACCGCATCCGCCGCGTACCGATCCGCGAGGTCGAATAGCGTCCAGCCTGCGCAGGTGGAGGATCGTGCACCCCGCGCCGTCGCGCATCCCGTCACGTGCAGCTCGCCTCCCCTGGCGACGGCCAACCCACCGTCCGCCTACGCGCGGGGCGTCCCTTCCGAGGCGCGGCCGCGACACCGTGGCGCGATTGTAACAAACCGGCACGCGACTCCCACAGTCCGCGCAGCTGCGCGGTGGCGGCGCGACACAGAGGACGCGACGGGGTCGCGTCGAGAAGTGTGTTGAGGCGCCCGGCCGCCGGCGGAACTCCACCGGGCGACGTAGGCCATCTGTGGCGCCGCCAGGGAGGGAACCTCGTGTTCGAGTTGGACGCCGTCTCGCAGTCGCACCTCGTCGAGTACAACCGGGAGATCGCGCGCTGGACACGCCTGTCCGGCAGCCCGGACGAGCAGCGCGCGGCGACGTACGCGGAGACACAGCTCCGCGGGTTCGGCTACGCCGCGCGAATCGAGACGCACGACGCCTACATCAGCCTGCCCGGCGCGGCGACGCTTCGCGTCACGCGCCCCGAGCCGCGCGAGGTCTTCTGCATCACACACTCGATGGGACGATCGACCGGGCCGGGCGGCGTCTCCGGCGATCTCGTCTACGTCGGCAAGGGCCGCCCCGAGGACTACGCGCGCGCCGGTGCCGCCGGGAAGATCGCGCTCATCGACGATCTCGCGACTCCCGAGCAGGCGGTCGCGGGGACCGGGCTGGGCGTGGCGGGGCTCATCTTCATCAGCGGACGGCATGCGCACGAGATGTGCGTCTCGCCGGTGTGGGGCAACCCCGCCCCGAGCACGGCCGGCACCCTGCCGCGAATCCCCTTGCTCTCGGTGCACCAGGAGGACGGCCAGAGACTACGCCGCCTCTGCGAGGACGCTCCCGCGACGGTCCACTTCACGGCGGACGTCCGGACCGGGTGGACCCGGACGCCCATCGTCATCGCCGACCTCGGACCGGGGCACCCCGAGGCCGAGGCGGAGATGTTCGTCCTCTTCTCGGGACACCTCGACGGGTGGCACCTCGGCGCGATGGACAAC
>DASQGM010000152.1:0-22834 GCA_035632615.1 bacterium
GATCGTGAACGACCGCAAGGTCGCGCTGCCCCCGCGCGCGGAGCTCGCGCGGAGCATGGAGGCGGTGATCCACCAGTTCAAGCTGGTGAGCGAAGGGATGCACCCCCCGGCCGGCGAGAGCTACGTGGCCACGGAGTCGCCTCGCGGCGAGAAGGGGTACTTCGTGGTCAGCGACGGAAGCAACAAGCCCGTGCGCGTCCACGTCCGCGCGCCGTCCTTCTACAATCTGCAGACGCTGCCGGCGATGGTCGTGGGGCGGCCGCTCGCCGACGTCGTCGTGGCAATCGCCAGCATCGATATCGTGCTGGGAGACATCGACCGGTGACCGCGCGCGTGCTCTCGGGAGGGACACTCGCGGAGATCGCGCGGCTGCGCGGGCTGTATCCGCGCGCCCAGTCGGCGCTCCTGCCGGCGCTCCACGCGGCCCAGGACCAGGTCGGCTACCTCACCCCGGAGGTGATGGAGGACGTCGCCGACGCCCTCGGACTGACGACGACCGAGGTGAGCTCCGTCGCCAGCTACTACACGATGTTCTTCACCAAACCGGTGGGCCGTCACAAGGTGCGCGTCTGCACGAATCTGTCGTGCTACCTCAACGGCGCCGAGCAGGTGCTCCATCACCTCTGCCAGCGGCTGGGCGTCGCGCCGGGGGAGACGACGGCGGACGGGCAGGTGCTCGTCGAGGCCGTGGAGTGCCTCGGGGCGTGCGAGGAGGCGCCGGTGCTCCTGGCCGACGCGACCCGGCATCCCCGTGTGACCACCGCGGCGATCGACGATCTGGTCGAGAGGTTGCGCTGAGATGCCGGACCCGCTGCTCATGAAGTACGCTGGGCAACCCGGCCGCGAAGCGATCGCGGCGTACCTGGCGACGGGCGGGTACGAGGGCGCGACGCGGGCGCTCAAGGAGCTCACGCCCGACGAGATCGTGGCGCTGGTCGAGGCGTCCGGGCTGCGCGGCCGCGGCGGCGCCGGGTTCCCGACCGGGCGCAAGTGGCGGCTGACTCCCAAACGCGAGGGCGACGTGCGCTATCTCGTCGTGAACGCCGACGAGGGCGAGCCCGGGACGTTCAAGGACCGCACGCTGATCGAGGGCGACCCCCACCAGATCCTGGAGGGCGTGCTGATCTCGTCGTACGCCAACGGAGTGCACCAGGCGTTCATCTACATCCGCGGCGAGATGTTCCTCGGGCAGGAACGGCTGAGCCGGGCGCTCGCCGAGGCGTACGGCCGCGGGTTCTTCGGCAAGAACATTCTCGGGACCGGGTTCGATCTGGACGTCGTGATCCACCGGGGCGCCGGTTCCTACGAGTGCGGGGAGGAGACGGCGCTGCTCGAGAGCCTCGAGGGACGCCGGGGCGAGCCGCGAGTCAAGCCGCCCTACTACCCGGCGGTGCGCGGGCTGTACGACCGGCCGACCGTGCTCAACAACGCGGAGACGATGGCGCACATCCCGCACATCGTGCGGCTCGGCGTCGACGGGTACAAGGCCTACGGCCCGCCGATCCTGTATTCGGTGTCGGGGCACGTGATGCGGCCCGGCGTCAAAGAGCTGCCGATCGGGACGCCGCTTCGGGAGATTATCTTCGAACACGCCGGCGGGCTCCGACCCGGGCGGGCATTCAAGGCGGTGTTCCCCGGGGGGTCGTCGGCGGCGATCCTGACCGCCGAGCATCTCGACACGCCCGCGGACTTCGACTCGCTGGCGAAGCTGGGGTCGATGCTCGGCTCGAGCGCGATCATCGTGATGGACGACACCACGTGCATCCCCGCGGTGATCCGGCGGACGATCGAGTTCTACCGCGACGAGTCGTGCGGCAAGTGCACCCCGTGCCGGGAGGGAACGATCTGGCTGAGCCAGATCCTGGACCGCATCCTCGAGGGGCACGGCCGCATGGAAGACCTGGAGCTGATGGACAACGTTGCCCAGCAGATGACGGGCATCTGCCTGTGCGCGCTCGGCGAGAGCGTGCCGCCGGCCCTTCGCGCGTCGCTCAGGTACTTCCGCGACGAGTACGTCCAGCACATCAAGACCGGGACCTGCGACGTCGCGCCGGCGCCGGTCGCGGCCGGTGGGTCGGCATGACGGCCCGAGAGGAGCGTTCCCGATGAGCAGCGCACCTCCGGCGACGACGGTCCGCCTGACGATCGACGGGCGCGAGGTCGTCGTGCCGAAGGGGACGACCGTCTACACGGCGGCCAAGCAGGCCGGCATCGAGATCCCGACGTTCTGCTACCATGATCGGATGGCGCCGCTGGGGGCGTGCCGGGTCTGCCTCGTCGAGGTCGAGAAGATGCCCAAGCTCGCCACCTCGTGCACGCAGGAGGCCGGGGATGGGATGGTCGTCCATACCGTCTCCGAAAAGGCGCAGGCCGGACAGCGGTCGATTCTGGAGCTGCTGCTGATCAACCACCCGCTCGACTGTCCGATCTGCGACAAGGGCGGGGAGTGCCCGCTCCAGGACAACACGCTCAAATTCGGGCCGGGGCAGAGCCGGTTCGTCGAGGTCAAGCGGACGTACCGGAAACACCTTCGGATGGGGCCGACCCTGGTGCTCGACCGCGAGCGGTGCATCCTCTGCTGGCGCTGCGTCCGCTTCGGCGAGATCGTCGCCGGCGACGACGCGCTCCAGGGGTTCGAGCGAGGGTACCATAGTCAGATCGCGACGCCCCAGATGGCGCCGGTCCACAGCAAGTTCATCGGGAACACGATCGAGATCTGCCCGGTCGGGGCGCTGACGAGCGCCACGTACCGGTTCCGCTCGCGGCCGTGGGACAACCGGGCGGTCAAAAGCATCTGCCCCCACTGCGGGTGCGGGTGCGCCACGACGCTGAACGTGCGCGGCAACGACCTCGACCGGACCCGATCCCGGGAGCACCCAGAGGTCAACGACGTCTGGCTGTGCGACAAGGGGTTCTTCGGGTACGAGTTCGTCCAGAGCCCCGAGCGCCTGACGGCGCCGCTCGTGCGCAAGGACGGCGCGCTCCGCGAGGCGACGTGGGAGGAGGCGCTCGACCGCATCGCCGGCGCGCTCCGCGAGACCCCCGCGGACGCGGTCGGGGTGATCGGCGGCGCGCGGTCCACGAACGAGGACAACTACCTCCTGCTCCGGCTGTTCCGGGGCGTCGTCGGGACCAATTCCATCGATTTCCGCACGGACACGGCCAACCCGTTGCCGGTCTCGTCTGCGCCCTGGGGGCTTCCCGGGTCGATCGCGGACGTCGAGCGGGCGGACGCGATCGTGCTCGTCGGGTGCGATCTCACGGAGGAATACCCGATCGTATGGCTGCGCGTCAAGAAGGCGGTGGATCGCGGCGCGCGCCTGGTGATTCTGAATCCGTGGGAGCTCGAGGTCGCCCGCTGGGCGACCCACTCGCTGACGCACCGGTGGGGTGCTGAGGCGGCGTTGCTCGAGGCGCTGGCGGGGCGGCGGGATGCGGTGGAGGTGGCCGCGAAGTCGGGCGCACCGGCGGATCGTCTCCGGGGGGCGGCCGAGGCGCTCGCGAAGGCGTCGCGGCCGCTGGTCCTGCTCGGCCGCACGGCCGTGGAGCGGCCGGACGGCGCCCAGGTGCTCGCGGCGGCCGAGGCGATCCGCGACGCCTTTCCCGCGGCGCAGATCGGGCTGCTCCGCGGCCGCGCCAACAGCGGCGGGGCGCAGCTGCTCGGCCTGGTGCCGGACATGCTGCCCGGATACCGTCCGATCGGCGACGCGGACGCCCGTGCCGCGGTGGAGGCGGTGTGGGGACGGCCGGTGTCCGAAGCCGCCGGGCTGACGACGCGCGGCATGCTCGAGGCCGCGCGCAGCGGCGCGCTCAAGCTGCTCTACGTCGTGGGCGCGGACCCGGCGACGGACTACCCGGACGCCCATGCGTGGGAGGAGGCCCGGCGGGGCCTCGGTCTTCTGGTCGTGCACGACCTGTTCCTCACCCGGACCGCCTCGTCTGCGGACGTCGTCCTCCCGGTGCTGGCATACGCCGAGAAGGCCGGCACCGTGGGTAACATCGAGGGGCGGGTGCAACGCCAGGACGCCGCGGTGCGCGGTCCCGGCACCGCCCGCTCGGACGGCCAGATCTTCTCCGCGATCGCCGAGCGGCTCGGGACCGAGCTCGCGTTCGCGTCGTGGGAGGCGGTGTTCGCGGAGGTCGCCGCACTCATCCCCGGATGGGCCGAGGACGCGCGCATGGCACCGCCGCGGCCGGCACCCGTCGCGGCTCCGGCCGGCGCGCACGACGACACGGCGCCGGGGCCCGCGGCCGACGGCGCGCTCGCGCTCGTGGTCGGGACGCGACTGTTCGATCGCGGGACGATGGCGCTTCGCTGTCCTGGCATCCGGGGCCAGGCCGGCGAGCCGTTCGTCGGTCTGCACCCGGACGACGCGGCGCGCTTGGGTATCGTGGAGGGCACGCTGTGCGAGGTGCGGTCGCCGCGCGCGGCGCTCCGCCTCGCGGTCCGCGCGCTTCCCGGGTTGCACCCGGGTCACGCGTACGTGCCGCGCGGGTACGAGAGCGCGCCGGCGTCGGTGTTGCAGGACGAGCGCGGGCCGGTCGCGGTCACCGTGCGGCCGGCCGGGGGCGGCGCGTGAACCGACGACGTGGGGCGGCCGGATGGCGCTGACGCTGCTGATCGACGCGGTCCGGAGCCTCGTCTTCCTCGTGGGCGTGCTGACCGCGTTCGCGTACGTCACGCTGCTGGAGCGGCGCCTGCTGGCGAAGTTCCAGCTGCGCGTGGGCCCGAACCGCGTGGGCCCGCTTGGGCTGCTGCAGCCGCTCGCGGACGGCATCAAGCTGATCTTCAAGGAGAATTTCATCCCGGCCGGGGCCGACCCGCTGGTCTATCAGATCGCGCCGCTGATCTCAGCGGTTGCGGCCCTGTTTGTGTACGCGGTCATCCCCGTGGGGCCGCCGATCCACCTGTTCGGCAGGGAGATCACGCTGTACGTCGCCGACGTCAACGTCGCGATCCTGCTCGTGCTCGGCGCGAGCAGCGTCGGCGTCTATGGGATCATCCTCGGCGGGTGGGCCTCCGACAACAAGTACGCGATTCTCGGCGGGCTGCGCAGCTCGGCGCAGGTGATTTCGTACGAGCTGACGCTCGGCCTCGGCGTGCTCGGGGTCGTGCTCGTCGCGAACTCGCTCAGCCTCACGGACATCGTGCGCGCGCAGTCGCACCTCTGGTTCGTCGTCCAGCAGCCCCTCGCGTTCATCCTCTTCATGATCGCGGCGTTCGCGGAAACCAACCGCGCCCCGTTCGACCTGCCGGAGTCGGAGCAGGAGCTGATCGCCGGGTTCCAGACGGAGTACGGCGGGTTCAAGTTCGCGATGTTCTACCTGGCGGAATACATCGGCATCATCACGATGAGCGCGCTCGTCACGACGCTGTTCCTCGGCGGCTGGCAGGGCCCGTGGCTGCCGCCGATCCTGTGGTTCCTGATCAAGGTGTTCGTGATCGTGTGCTTCTTCATTCTGGTGCGCGCCACGCTGCCGCGGCTGCGCTACGATCAGTTGATGGGGCTGGGGTGGAAGGTGCTGATCCCGCTCGGCATCCTGAACCTCGCGGTGACGGCGGTGCTGATCGTCTGGCGGGGAGGGAGGTAGCGATGGCCGAGACCGTGCGCCAGCGTCTCCGGCAGGCCTGGAAGATGGTGTCGGGCCTGGGCATCGTCGGCCGGTACTTCTTCCGTCCGCCGGTGACGATCCGGTATCCGGAGCAGAAGACAAAGCTTCAGCCGCGGTTCAAGGGCCGGCACTTTCTGACGCTGTTCGCGGATGGGATGGAGCGGTGCGTCGGGTGCGAGCTGTGCGTGATCGTGTGCCCGAGTCAGTCGATTTACGTCAAGGCAGCGGAGAACGATCCCCTCGCGCCCCACTCGAAGGGGGACCGGTACGCGGAGGACTTCCAGATCAACATGCTCCGCTGCATCTTCTGCGGGATGTGCGAGGAGGCGTGCCCGACCGGGGCGATCGTCCTCGGGCACGAGTATGAGCTGAGCGGGTACACCCGCGAGTCGCTGATCTACACGAAGGATCGTCTGCAGGAATCGTACCCCGGCGAATCCGGCCGGGATCCGCGCCGGGAGGTGTAACCCCCGCCGGCGGTGCGTTGCGACGACGGGGTACGGGTCTTCCGGACGGGGTAGGTGCGACGCATCACCATGGGGGCGTGCTGAGTGGAGGCGGTGTTGTTCACGATCACGGCGGTGCTCGGCGTCGCCGGCGGCGTCGGCGTCATCGCGTCACGCCAGCCCGTGCACAGCGCGCTGGCGCTCCTCCTGGTGCTGTTGACCCTCGCCGTCGACTACCTCCTGCTCGACGCCCAGTTCATCGCCGTCCTGCAGGTGATCATCTACGCCGGCGCGATCGTGGTGCTGTTCGTCTTCATCATCATGTTGCTGCGCACCGCCGGAGAGGCCCCGCGGCCGCGGGCGGCGCCGTCGTTGGGGTTCGCGGCCGTGCTGGGAACGGTGATGGCCTCGGCGCTCGTGGCCGCCGTGACGATGGCGCGGGGACCCGTCGCGCCCGTCGACGCCGCGTTCGGGACCGTGCAGCAGGTCGGACGCGCGCTGTTTCACGCCTACGCGCTCCCGTTCGAGGCGGCGTCGATCGTCCTCGTGGTCGGCATGATCGGGGCCGTGGCGCTCGGGAAACGCGCGCACGTTGTCGCGGACGCGACCCGGGACGGGGCGGAGCCGGGGCCGGCGTCCCCCCGTGTCGTCGAGGCGGTCGGGGAGTCGCGGCGATGACCGTGCCCGCGCCGTTCTACCTCGCCCTGAGCGCCGTGCTGTTCACCCTGGGGACGGTCGGCGTGGTCGCGCGCCGGTCGGCGCTCATCGTGTTCATGTCGGTCGAGTTGATGCTGAACGCCGTCAACCTGACGCTGGTGACGTTCGCGCGACTGCGCGGCGGGGTGGACGGTCAGGTTGTCGTGTTCTTCGTCCTCGTCGTCGCCGCGGCCGAGGTGGTGATCGGCCTCGCGATCATCGTAAACATCTTTCGCACAAGGGAGACCGTGGACGTTGACGACGTCGATCTGCTGCGGGGTTAGGGCATGACCTACGCCGTCTGGATCCCGCTGCTCCCCCTGCTGGGCTGGGTCGTCAACGGCCTGTGGGGACAGCGCTGGGGACGCCGGCCGGTCGCCTTCGTGGCGTGCGGGACGGTCGTCGCGGCGTTCGCCGTCGGGCTGGCGCTGCTGCGCGCGCTTTCGGCGCTGCCGCCCGACGCGCAGCACGTCGAGGTGGACCTCTACCGGTGGTTCGCGGCGGGGCCGGTGGTCGTCCCGATGCGGCTGCTCGTCGACCCGCTCTCGGTCGTCATGGTGCTCGTCGTCACCGGCGTGGGCGCGTTGATCCACATCTACTCCGCCGGGTACATGGCGGACGACGACGGGTTCGCGCGGTACTTCGCCTATCTGAACCTGTTCATGGCGTCGATGCTCACGCTCGTGCTCGCCGGCAACCTGGTGGTGATGTTCATCGGGTGGGAGGGCGTCGGGCTCTGCAGCTACCTCTTGATCGCGTTCTGGTTCACGCGCCCGGCCGCCGCTGCCGCCGGCGTGAAGGCGTTTCTCGTCACGCGCCTCGGCGATGTCGGCTTCTTGCTCGGCATCTTCCTCGCGTTCGGCGTCTTCGGCACCGTCGATTTCGGCGTGATGACGCGCGACGCCGTGACGCGCCTTCCGCTCGGGGGCGCCGCCGCGACCGCGTTGTGCCTGTTGCTGTTCCTCGGGGCGACGGGGAAGTCGGCGCAGCTCCCGCTCTACATCTGGCTCCCCGACGCGATGGAGGGCCCGACGCCGGTCAGCGCGCTGATCCACGCCGCGACGATGGTCACCGCAGGCGTGTTCATGATCGTGCGGATGCACGCGGTATACCTGCAAGCGCCGCTCGCGATGGACGTCGTGGCGATCGTCGGGGCCGTCACGGCGATCTTCGCCGCGGCTTCGGCCCTGGTGGAGCCCGACCTGAAGCGCGTGCTCGCCTATTCGACGATCAGCCAGCTCGGGTACATGTTTCTCGCGGTCGGCGTCGGCGCGTGGGGCGCCGGGATCTTCCACCTGACGTCGCACGCGTTCTTCAAGGCGCTCCTGTTCCTCGCCGCGGGCAGCGTGATGCATGCGCTCGGCGGAACGACCGACATGCGACAGATGGGCGGTCTGGCGAAGCCCCTGCCGCGCACCGCGGCGACATTTGGGATCGGGGCCCTGGCGCTGGCCGGGATCCCGCCCCTGACCGGGTTCTTCAGCAAGGACCAGATTCTCTCCGCGGCGTTCCGTCACGGCGACGTCGTGCTCTGGGCGGTGGGGCTCGCGGCGGCCGGGCTGACCGCGGTCTACATCGTGCGCGCGTTCGTCCTGACGTTCCTCGGCGCGCCGGCCCCGAGCGCCGCCGGCGGCCCGCACGGCGCGCACGCGCCCCACGAGGCGCCCCCGGTCATGGGCGTGCCGATCCAGGCGCTCGCCGTGCTCACGGTGCTCGGCGGCGCGCTCGGCCTGTCGTTTACCCACCCCGGCGTGCTCGAACGGTTTCTCGCGCCCGTCGTCGGGGCGCCCGCCCCGGCCCCGGCCGAGGCAGGGGGTGGGGGAAGCGAAGTGCTGCTGGTGGCCGCGAGCATCGCGGTGGCCCTTGCCGGCGGCGCGCTGGCGTGGGCGATCTACCGCACGCGGACGCTGCGGGGTGAGTCCGCGGCGGTGCGCGCCGTGCTCGCGCACCAGTTCTACGTCGAGGACCTCTACAACGCGGTGGTCGCGGCGCCGACGCGGGGGCTCGCCCGCGCGTTCGACCTGTTCGACCGGGACGGCGTCGACGGCATCGTCATGGCGATCGCGCGCGGCGTCGGCGCCGGCGGCGCGTGGCTCCGCGGGGTGCAGACCGGCTACCTTCGCCACTACGCCGCGCTCGTGCTGATCGGGGTCATCATCTTCCTCGCCTACTGGGTGTCGCGATGACGTGGGGGCCGCTGTCGATGCTCGTCGCGCTCCCGTTGCTCGGGGCGGTCGCGGTGGCCACGCTCGATGCGCGTGCCGAGCGCAGCCTGCGCGCCGTCGGCGTCGCCGTGATGCTGCTCGTGTTCCTCCTCGCGGCGGGGATCTGGCTGCGGTTCGTGCCCGGGACGCCGGCGCTGCAGTTCGAGGAGCGGGCGGCGTGGGTGCCGGCGGTGGGCATGACCTATCACCTCGGCGTGGACGGTCTCTCGGTGAGCCTCGTGGCCCTCGTCGCGTTCCTGTTCCCGATCGCGCTCGCCGCGTCCGGCGAACAGATCCGGGACCGCGTGAAGCCGTTCGTGGTCACCCTGCTTCTGCTCGAGGCCGGCCTGCTCGGGACGTTTCTCGCCCAGGACCTGGTCCTGTTCTACGTGTTCTGGGAGGCGATGCTCATCCCGATGTACTTCTTGATCGCGTTGTGGGGCGGCCCCGGGCGCGGGCCGGCGGCGATCAAGTTCTTCCTGTACACGATGGCCGGGAGCGTGCTGATGCTGCTGGCGATCATCGCAGTGTACCTGCAGTCGGGGCACCTGCCGGGCGGCCCGACGTTCGATCTTCCGTCGCTGCTCGCGCACCCGCCCGGCTTCGCGGGGAGCGCAGAGACGCTCCTGTTCCTCGCGTTCGCGGTGGCGTTCGCGATCAAGATGCCGGTGTGGCCGCTGCACACGTGGCTCCCCAACGCCTACGCCGAGGCGCCGCCGGTGGTGACCGTGCTGCTCGCGGGGCTGATGGCGAAGGCCGGGGCCTACGGGCTGCTGCGGTTCTGCCTGCCGCTCTTCCCGGAGGCGTCGCGCGCGTTCGGACCGCTCCTGTCGGGCCTCGCGGTCGTCGGGATCCTGTACGGGGGCGCGATTGCGTGGGCGCAGCGGGACATGCGCCGCCTGCTCGCATACGGCAGCATGAGCCACATGGGGTTCATCCTCCTCGGGATCTTCGCGCTCGATGCGACGGCGGTGCAGGGAAGCCTGATCCAGATGATCAACCACGGAATCAGCACCGGTGCGCTGTTCATCGTGGCGGGGCTGCTCCTCGACCGGACGGGCCGGGCGCGGACGGAGGAATACGGCGGGATCGCGGCACTGGTCCCGGCGCTGAGCGCGGTCACCCTGATCGTCGTGCTCTCGTCGCTCGCGCTGCCCGCGACGAACGGGTTCATCGGAGAATTCCTGATCCTGCTCGGGACGTTCCAGGCGCGGCCCGCGGCGGCCGTGGTCGCGTCGCTCGGCGTCGTGGTCGCGGTCGCGTACCTCCTCGGGTTCGTCGGCCGCGTGTTCCACGGGCCGGTGCGCGAGGATCTGCGCGGCATGCCCGATCTGCGGCCGCGTGAGTACGCCCTGTTTGTGCCGCTCGTCCTCGTGATCCTCTGGACCGGGCTGTATCCGCAGCCGCTGCTCGATCGGAGCGCAGCGACCGTGAACGCCGTGCTCGGCCGCATCTCGGCGGCCGCCCCGCGCCGGGACGCCGCCGCCGTGAGACCGCCCGCGGACGGTGCCGCGCATCGCCCCGCGGCCGCGGGACAGACCGCGCGCGGCGCGGCGGGAACGGGGCGGTAGGCATGTCCGGGACCGATCTCGCGGCTATCGCGCCGGAACTGACGCTGACCGTGACGGCGTTTGTCGTACTGCTCTACGACGCGTTGGTGACGGGACCGTCGCTCGAGGCGCGGCGGGGCCCGGGAACGGTGTGGGTGTCGCTGCTCGGAGTATGCATCGCCCTGGCGCTGAACGCGTCCCCGCCGGCGAACCCGGTGGCGTTTGGTGGGATGTACGTCCGCGATCATCTCACCCAAGTGGTGACGCTGGCCGCCCTGATCGCCACGGGGCTCGGGGTGCTGCTCTCGCCGGTCTATCTGGAGCGGTTCCGGCTTCCGGCGGGCGAGTACTACGCGCTGCTGCTGTTCAGCGCCGCCGGGGCGGTCCTGATGGGGGCCAGCCGCAATCTCGTCGTGCTGTTCCTCGGCCTCGAGATCCTGAGCTTTCCACTATATACGCTGTCGGCACTCGCGACGCGGAGCCGCCGCTCCCAGGAGGCGGGGCTGAAGTACCTGCTCCTCGGTGCGTTCGCCACCGCGTTCTTCGTGTACGGGATCGCGCTGGTGTACGGTGCGACCGGGACGCTGGACCTGCTGCGGCTCGCACAGGCGCCGTTCACGCCGCTGCTGGGCGTGGGGATCGCGTTGCTCACGATCGGGCTGGGGTTCGAGGCGGCGCTGGTGCCGTTCCACGCGTGGGCGCCCGACGTCTACGAAGGCGCGCCGCTGCCGGCCACTGCGTTCATGTCGGTCGTGGCCAAGATCGGCGCGTTCGCCGGCTTCCTGCGGGTCTTCCCGCTGGCGCTGCCGTCCCTCGCGAACGAGTGGGGTGCCGTCCTCGTCGCCGTAGCGATCGCGACGATGATCTGGGGTAACCTCGCCGCGCTGCTTCAGACCAACCTGAAGCGGCTGCTCGCCTACTCCGGCATCGCCCACGCGGGGTATCTCCTGATCGGGATCGCGTCGCCGGGGCCCGCGGGGATGTTGGGCGTGCTCTACTACCTGGTCGTGTACACCGTCATGAACCTGGGGGCGTTCGGCGTGCTCGTCCTCCTGGAACGCCGGGGCGAGGAGGCGGACGAGATCGAGGATCTCGCCGGTCTGTGGACGCGCGCGCCGTGGGCCGCCGGCATCCTCGCGCTGTGCATGGTGTCGCTTGCGGGGCTGCCGCCCACCGGCGGCTTCATCGCGAAGCTGTATCTCTTCCGCGCCGCGCTCGAAGGTCACCACACGGGGCTGGCGATCGTCGCGGTGTTGACGAGCGTGGTGTCCGTGTACTATTACCTTCGCGTCGTGGTGGCCGCGTTCAGCGGGTCGGCACCCGACGCGGTCGCGGTGCGGCGGAGCGGGGCGGTCGGCGTCGCCCTCGTGCTGGCGGCCGCGGGTGTGCTCTGGCTCGGGATCCTGCCGTCCACGCTGACGACGTTCGTGCAGCAGGCCGTGCAGGCCCTGCGGTAGGGCCGGGCGCGTGGGCTCGAGCGAGCAGTTCGACGCGATCGTGGTCGGGGCGGGGCCCGGCGGTGTCTCGGCCGCCCTGACGATGGCCCGGGCCGGGCTCAGCGTGGTGCTGTTCGAGCGCGCCGAGCGGCCCGGTCAGAAGAACGTGATGGGCGGCGTCATGTACGGACGCATGCTCGCCGACGTGGCGCCGGAGACCTGGCAGCAGGCCCCGGTCGAACGGGTCATCGCCGACGAGCGCGTCTGGCTGACCACCCCGGACGCCGCGGTGACGCTGGGGCACAAGCACGTGCCGCACGCGGGTCCGTCCGATCCCCCGAACGCGTTCACGGTGCTCCGCGTGCCGTTCGACGCGTGGTTCGCGTCGCAGGCAGAGGCCGCCGGCGCGCTGATCGTCCCGGGCACGACCGTCGAGGACGTCATCGTCGAGCAAGGGCGCGTCGTGGGCGTGCGGACGGGTCGTCAGGACGGGGACCTCCGCGCGTCGCTCGTGGTGATCGCCGACGGGGCGAACTCCTTCCTCGTGCAGAAAGCGGGGCTGTCGCGGCCGCTAGAGCCGCACGAGATGGCGCTCGTGGTCAAGGAGATCGTCGCACTGCCCCCGGCGACGATCGAGGACCGGTTCAATCTCGAGCCCGGCCACGGGACGACGATCGAGGTGTACGGCTCGGTCACGCGCGGTATGGCCGGATACGGGTTCATCTACACCAACAAGGAGTCGCTGTCCGTCGGGATCGGCGCGCTGATCTCGCACTTCATGAAGACGCGCATCACGCCGTGGGACCTGCTCGAGGGGTTCAAGACGCACCCGCTGGTCGCGCCGCTGCTGCGCGGGGGAGAGGTGCGCGAGTACCTCGCGCACGCGATCCCCGAGGGCGGGGTGCGGGCGATGCCCCGCCTCTACGGCGACGGCGTGCTCGTCGTGGGTGACGCCGCGATGATGGTCAACAACTTGCACCGGGAGGGCAGCAACCTCGCCATGGCGGCCGGCCGGATGGCGGGAGAGACGGCGATCCAGGCCAAGCGGGCGGGCGACTGGTCCGCGCGGACGCTCGCGACCTACCGGGAACTGTTGGAGGCGTCGTTCGTGCTCCAAGATCTCCGCAAGTACGAGCGCCTTCCCGGACTGGTGGAGCATCGCCCGGACCTGCTCGAGACGTACCCGGCGATGCTGAGTGAAGCGGTCCACGAAATGCTCACGGTGGACGGCGTCTCCAAGCGCGACAAGCAGCGCAAGATCCTCCGGCGCCTGCTCGCACGCCGCCCCTGGTGGCGGATGCTCAAGGACGCGGCCGAGGGATGGAGGGCGATGCGATGAAGATCGAGGAGAAGCTGTACACGCTCCGGTGGAAGCACGACAAACAGACGCACATCAAGATCACCCGAGCCGACGTGTGCCTCGAGCGCTGCGACGGCGAGTGGCATCGTCCGTGCACGACGTTTTGTCCCGCCAACGTGTACGCGTGGGACGGCGAGAAGATCGCCGTGTCCTACGAGAACTGCGTCGAGTGCACGACGTGCGTCCTCGGGTGTCCGTACCGGAACATCGATTGGAAGCCTCCCCGCGGCGGGTTCGGGATCGAGTGGCAGAACGGGTAGCCGCGGGACGCTCCGGGCGCCCGAGGCACGGCAGACGCGGCGACGCGGCGCGTCATGGCCGTGTGGACCCACCCGGCGGAGTCGATCCTCGGCCGCCGCGCCCCGCGCGTTCCTCGAAATACTCCGCCACCTCGTCCGAGAACCGATAAGGCGCGGGAGGCACGGGCATGCCGTGTTCGATGAGCGCCCGGGCGCACCCGAGCCAATCTCCGCCATCGACCGGTTCGTGGCACGACGCGTAGGTCAGTGTCCCCATCACGTTGTCCCGGTAGCCGTGCTCCTCGCGCCAACTCGCCCCGTGCTCCAGCAGGAATTCCGTCAGCCCGGCGTCGCCGCGAAACACCGCGTGGTTGAGCGCGCTGGCGCTCCAATCGCCACCCCGGACGTCGATCGGCCACCCGAAACCCACCATCGTTCGGACGGCGTCTCCGCGTCCCTGTTGGGCAAGATCCGGGAGCAGGCGGAGCGCCTCGTCCCAGAGGGTGTCCACGAGTCGGGGGTGGCGTGCCAGCACGGCCGCGGCGGTCGCGGGATCGGTGCGGGCGCACGCCGCCAGGAACGCGTCTTCGGGCGAGAGACGTTCCTCGATTCCGCGCGACCGAAGCGCGTCCGCCACGTCGGCCAACCCATAGCGGAGCGCCAGGCGGGACGCGCTGAGGCCGTCTGCTCCCGTCGCGGTCGGATTCGCGCCGGCGTCCAGCAGGGTCGTGACGTGCGCGACGGACCGTCCTCGCAGAATCGCTTGATGGATCGGCGCGTTCGACGCTAGGCATTCGTGTGGATCCGCGCCGTGCGACAACAGCAACGTCAGTCCCTCGAGACGGTCGAAGTCGAGCGCGCGGAAGACCGCGCGGGTGCCCGCCGGCCTCGCCCCGGCCGCAAGCAGCAGGCGCGCGCACGAGAGGTCCGCGCTTTCGACCGAATGGTACAGCGACTCGCCGTCGTTCGGATCGGCGCCGGCCTGGAGCAGCACCGCGGTCATGCCCGGGTGGTGATTCTTCCCCGCAGCGCCGTAGAGCGCGCTGAGCGGACAGCCCGGAAACACGGGATCGATCCAGGACTGGTCCGGGTTCGCGCCGGCTTGGAGCAGCAGACGTGCGCAACGCACCAGCGGGTCCGCGAACTCGGGTAGCCGGATGAGGCCCGAGTGTGTCACCGCGACGAGCGGCGGCATCGCGAGCGGGCCGCCGGCGCGGTTGACCCAGGCCGCGTCGTGGGCCAGAGTGGTTCGGATCCCGGTGTCGTCGCCCACCGCGCAGGCCAGATCAGGATCGTGATCGACCGGCCCCGGACCGTTCCTCAACAAGCCGCGCGGCGACGTCCGGCCGCGGGCGTGTGTAGCCAGCGCCGTACGCGAGCGATAGCCACGCGCCGCGCGTCTCCCGATCTCCCTCCTGCCCAGCGTTGTGCATCTCGACGTACGCCTTGAGATCCGGCCACGAGGGGAAGCCATACTCGCGGGCGACGCAGGATTGCGCGTCGTGGAGCCGGAGGTCGAGCGCGACGATCGCGGCGTCGTCCTTGCCGCGGGCGGCCGGCAGCGCAGCGCGAAGGCGGGCGAAGGCGGACGCGTTCGTGCGATGGTACGCTCGGAGTAGGTCTTTGGCTTGTGCTTTCAGGTGGGACAGACTGGGTCGGTCGGGGAGGTGACGCATGCGAACCTCCATGCGAAAGATTCGCCGACGACCCGCAACTCCGGCCGCATAGAGGTTCCCGAACGCCATGCCCAGCGCAAATGGGTTCGACCCTTCCCGCGGGCCCGGAGACTGCTTGTACAGTCAGCGCGAGTGTATCATGAACCGTGAACCGTTTCGGACGCGCAAGCGCGTCGCTCTGGTTTCCTCCGCGGCGCCTCGTCGCTCGGGCATGGAGCGATGGGCCCGCGCGTTACTCCAGGGAAACGGAGTCCTCGAAGGAGACGTGTCATGAACATCGGCATCATCGGCTCGGGCAAGATCGGCGGCACGGCGGCGAAGCTGTTCGCCGGCGTCAATCATCAGGTCACGATCAGCAACTCGCGCGGACCGGCGTCGTTGTCGGCGCTCGTCGGGCCGTTGGGGTCCCGCGTGCGAGCCGCGACCGTTGAGGAGGCGGCGCAGTTCGGAGACGCCGTGCTCGTCGCGATCCCTCTCGGTAAGTACCGGACGCTGCCCGCGGCCGCACTGGCGGGGAAGGTCGTTATCGACGCGATGAACTACTACCCGCAGCGGGACGGGCAGATCGACCTCGGCGCGCTGACGTCCAGCGAGCTCGTGGCGCAGTACCTGCGTGGCGCGCGTGTCGTCAAGGCGTTCAACACGATGTACTTCGAGACCCTCGCCAATCAGGGTCGGCCGTCCGCTCCGATCGACGAGCGGCTTGCGCTGTTTGTGGCGGGAGACGATGCAGCCGCCAAGACGATCGTGTCGCGCTTGATCGAGGAGATCGGCTTCGCCCCGATCGATACGGGCACCCTCCACGACGGCGGACGCCTGCAGCAGCCCGGCTCTCCGATCTACAATCACCCGATGGCGGCCCCGGAGGCGCGCGCCGCCGTTCGCGCCGGGCGGTGACGACGGCCTAGCGGCGTCCGGGTCGAGACGCGAGGGCTCCCGCACCGCGTTCGCCGCCGGGCGTAGGAGTGCGGCGCCCGAACGCGGAATTCGAGTGCACCCGCTTCTCTCGTTCCAGGCGCCGGTCGAGGTCAGGGCGTAGAACGGGAGCGGGCCGCTCGACCGGGCGACGATGAGGGGAGCCGCATGCCGGACGCGCACGACGTTCCACCGAGGCTCGAGGGCAAGGTCGCGTTGGTGACGGGCGCGAGCAGCGGAGTAGGGCTGGCCACCGTCCGCCTGTTCGTCCGCGAAGGGGCCACGGTGCACGGGATCGCGCGGCGCAAGCGGGAGATGCTGGCCGGATTCGACGCCGCGCTCCTCGCGGACGGACGGGTCGTGGCCCACGCGGTGGATGTGTCCCGCCCCGCCGACGTCGCGGCGGCGGTCGGTAACGCCACCGCGGTGCACCCGCTGGATCTGCTGGTGCTCGCCGCGGGCCTCAACATCCCCGCGCGCGCCCTCGACGTGCTCACGCCCGAGGCGTGGGACCGGTTGATCGCCGTGAACCTGAGCGGCGCCTACTACGTGCTTCACGCGGCACTGCCGCGGTTGGCTCCCGGGGCGACGGTGATCTTCATCGCGAGCGTCTCCGCGCGATGGCCCGATCCGTCCGGGGCCGCGTATCAGGCGGCGAAGGCGGGCATGGTCGCGCTGTCGAGCGCGGCTGGATACGAACGCGGACGCGACGGGATCCGATTTTCGACGATTCTCCCGGGTCTCATTGATACGCCGATGCTCGGGCAGCGTCCGGCGCCCGTGCCGCGCGACATCCTCGAGCGGGCCCTCCGTCCCGAGGACGTCGCGTCGGGGTGCCTCTATCTCGCGACCCTGCCCCCACACGTGCTGGTCCCGGAATTGATCATGCTGCCCATTGCGTTGCAGGCGATCGGCCGGACGAACAACTGATCGTGGGCACCGCCGAGAGACCGGCCGCCGCACTCCACGGTGGCCGCGGCCGGTCTCTGGGAGAGGATTTTTCGGCCGGGCGCGCGAACGATCGTTTACCAATCGTGGAAAACTATTTCGTGATTTGGATCAGTTGATGGCGCGACCGAGACGCTTCCCGGCGGCCAGTTATCAGGTGCGCGCGCTCCACCGCGGTCTTGCCATCCTCAAGTTGTTCAACCCTTCGCATCCCAAGATGGCGCTCGCCGAGATCAGCACTCGCCTCGAGATCCCGAAGCCCACCACGCTGCGGTTGCTGGAGTGCCTGCGCGATGAGGGTTTCCTCGCCTGGGACGCCGAGACCGGGGCGTACTCGCTCGGCCTCCGGGCGTTCGAGGTCGGGAGCGTGTACCTGGCGACACTCCCGCTCGAGCAGGTGGCGCTGCCGTTTCTCCGCCGGCTCTCCGAGGAGACCAACCTGACCACCAACCTCGGCGTGCTGGATCGATCCGAGGTCGTGCACCTGGCGATCGTCGAACCGGAGCGGCCACTCCGCTACCACACGCGCGTCGGTACCCGCGACTACCTGCACTGCACGGGGTTGGGCAAGATCCTGCTCGCACAGTTTGATGACGCGGCGGTCGACGATCTCGTCCGGAGCGTCGGACTGCCGGCGCGCACGCCGGCGACGATCACCACCCGGACCGCGCTGGACGCGGATTTGGCCGGCATCCGCCGTCAGGGCTACGCCGAGGACCGGGAAGAAACGATCGCCGGGTTGCGGTGCCTGGCGGTCCCCGTGCGCGCCGCCAATCACGAGGTCGTCGCCGCGTTGAGCATCTCCGGGCCGGCTGCCGACTTCGACAACGGAGGGCGTCCCGGTCTGATGCGGGCGCTGCTCGCGGCGGCGCGAGGGATCTCAGAACATCTCGGCTGGTCCCCGGCGGCGGACTGCGAACCGAGCGGCGTCCAACGCGGCGGCGCGCACCCGACAGCGCGAATCGAGGTGAGGTGATGGATCTTCGCGGCTTGCTCCCTCCGGTGATCACCCCGTTCCGAAACGGAGCGGTGGACGGGGACAGTATCGCCCGGCTCGTGGAATCGTGCGCGCCGTACCTGGAGGGCCTCGTCGTCGCGGGCAGCACCGGGGAAGGGCCGAGCATGACGCTCGCGGAGCGCGTGCAGACGGTGCAGTTCTTCAGCCGGGCGATGCGGGGCCGGCTCCGCCTCATCGTCGGGGTTGCCGATACGAGCCTCGAGAACATCCGCGAGATCATGCGCGCCGGGGATGCCGCGGGCGCCGTGGCGTACTTGGTGCCGCTCCCGTTCTACTTCAAGCACACCTCCGAGACGATCACGGCGTTCTATCGGGAAGCGTCGGGGTTCACTGACCGCGAGATCATCGTCTACGACAACCCCTACACCACAAAAACGGTCCTCACGGTCGCCGACTATGTGCGACTCCGCGAGGTGCGCACCAACATCCGCCACGTCAAGGTGACCGACACGACCGTGGCCAAGATCGACGCCGCGAAGGCGGCCAGCGGCATGATCCTCCTCGCGGGGGACGACGGGGTCATGCAGCATCAGGTGCTCCGCGGCTGCGAGGGAGCGATCACCGCCGTCCTCCAGGTGTTTCCCCAGGAGTCCCGAGCCTGGTTCGACCGGACACGCGAGGGGGACCTCGCGGCCTCGACGCGGCTGTTCGCGTCGCTGCTCCCGTTCATCAACGAGCTCGCGATAGGCGCCGACGAGTACCCAGCCGTGGTCAAGTGGGCGCTGCGGCACCGGGGCGTGATCGCGTCCGACGAGATGCGTCCCCCGATCGCCCAGCTGACGGACTTCCGGCGGCGCGTGCTCGAGCGCGTCATGATGGTCACGGCCGGGTGAACGGGGGCGCGGCGTGAAAATCACGGCGGTGCGGCCGCTGATCGTGGGCGCCCGGATGCGGAACTGGATCTTCGTCAAGGTCGAAACCGACGCCGGCGTCGTTGGGTGGGGTGAGTGCACCACCGAGTGGAAGACCCGGGCCGTCGCCGGGTGCGTGGAGGACCTCGCCCCGTTCGTCGTGGGGGAGGACCCGCTGCGGGTCGAGCACCTGTGGCAGGTGATGACCCGGCAGCCGTTCTTCCGGGGCGGGATCGTGGCGATGAGCGCGATCAGCGGGATCGACCAGGCGCTGTGGGACATCGCCGGCAAGGTCCGGAACGTGCCGGTGTACCAGTTGCTCGGCGGTGCGGTGCGGACCCGGGTACGTCTCTACGACCACCTCGGCGGCGGCGATCCCGACGCCGTCTACGAGTCGTTCACCCCGCAACGCGTCGCCGATCATGCGCGGGCGTCCGTCGCCAAGGGATTCACCGCGGTCAAGGCGGTGTTCGTGCCGAGAACCGGCTATCTTGCGGGCCCCGGCCCGGTCCGGTTGGTGGACCGGCTCATGGCGGCGCTTCGGGACGCGGTCGGCGACGGGGTCGATCTGATGCTGGACTTTCACGGGCGCACCACGCCGGCGATGGGGATCCAGTACGGGCGCGCGGTGGCCGCGTATTCGCCGCTGTTCATCGAGGAGCCGTGCCTGCCAGAGAACGTGGAGGCGATGGCGGAGGTCGCACGGCAGCAGCCGTGTCCGGTCGCGACCGGCGAGCGCCTCGTGACCCGGTTCCAGTTCCGTCCGCTCCTCGAGCAGCGCGCGTGCGCGGTCGCGCAGGCGGACGTGGGGCACTGCGGGGGGCTCTCCGAGCTCAAGAAGATCGCCGCGATGGCCGAGGCCTACTACGTCTCGGTGGCGCCGCACAACCCGGCCGGGCCGATCGCCGGGGCCGCGGCGCTGCACTTTGCCCTCTCGACGCCCAACTTCTTGATCCAGGAGCAGATGCATGCCGACGCGCCGTGGCGGGACGATGTCGTGGACGAGCCCCTGCCGCGGGAGGCGGGATACGCGCTGCCGCCGACCCGGCCCGGGCTCGGCGTCAACGTGAACGAGCACGAGGCCGCGAAGCACCCGATGGCGCAGGAGCCGTTGATGCGGTACTTCTACGACGACGGCGCGGTCGCCGACTGGTAGGGGGCGATGTCCCGGGGGATGTGCAGGAGTGTGGTGACGGTCTTCGCGAGGTCGGAGAGGTCTTGTGAGCGCCACGCCGCAGCCGGCGGGCGCGACGGGAGGGCCGCATGAGCGGGATCTTCGCGCTTTTTAACTTCCGCGGCGCGACCGAATACCTGCCGGACTTGCTGCGGGGAGCGTGGATCAGCGTCGAGTTGACCCTCAGCGTGATGGCCCTCAGCCTGGTGTTCGGGCTCGTCGTGGCGCTCGCACGGATGACCCGCGTCCGGCCGGTGCGGGTGGTGGCGACGGTCTACGTGGAGGTGATCCGCGGCACCCCCGCGTTGCTCCAACTCTTCTACATCTACTTCGTGCTGCCGGCGTTCGGGATCCGGCTCCCGCCGTTTGAGGCCGGGATGATCGGGTTGACGATCAACTACGCCGCGTATCTGTCGGAGGTCTACCGCGCCGGCATCCAGGCGGTCGCGAAAGGCCAGCTCGAGGCGGCGCAGGCCCTCGGGATGTCACGCACGCTCACGATGCGGCTGGTGATTCTGCCGCAGGCGATCCGCATCGTGGTGCCCCCCCTCGGCAACTACTTCATCTCGTTGTTCAAGGACACGGCGCTGGCCTCGATCATCACCGTGAAGGAGCTGCTGTTCACCGGGCAGATCATCGCGGCGACGAACTTTCAGTACTTCACGATCTTTACGATCATCGGCATCATCTACCTCGCGTTGTCCTACCCGGGGTCGCTCGCGGTGCAGTATCTTGAGCGCCGGATGAAGATCGGCTACCGGCCGCGCGGGGCGGGTCCGGGGCACGATTCCACGCGGGGCACACCGCAGGGGGCCGTGTCATGATCAGGCTGGAGCGCGTCAACAAGTCGTTCGGCCACCTGCACGTCCTCCGCGACGTCTCGCTGGAGGTCCAGAAGGGCGAGGTGGTCTGCATCATCGGGCCGTCGGGCGCGGGCAAGTCGACCCTGCTGCGCTGCATCAACCATCTCGAGGGGATCGACAACGGGACGATCTACATCGACGACACGCCGGTGTATCGGTTCACCCACGAGGGGAAGATGGTCGTCGACCCCGACCACCGGGTGGAGTCGCTGCGGTCGCAGGTCGGCATGGTCTTCCAGTCCTTCAACCTGTTCCCGCACCTAACGGCGCTGGAGAACATCATGATCGCCCCCCTCCACGTGCGCCGGGAGCCGCGCGAGGAGGTCCGCGAGCGGGCGCTCGCGCTCCTTGTGAAGGTGGGGCTGTCGGACAAGGTCCACGCCTACCCCCACGAGCTCAGCGGCGGCCAGCAACAACGGGTCGCGATCGCGCGGGCGCTGGCGATGCAGCCCAAAGCCATGTTGTTCGATGAGGTGACCTCCGCCCTGGACCCCGAGCTGATCGGCGAGGTGCTGCGGGTGATGCGCCGGCTGGCGTCCGAGGGCATGACGATGGTCATCGTGACCCACGAGATGGGGTTCGCACGGGACGTCGCCGACCGCGTCATTTTCATGGCCGACGGCGTCGTGGTCGAGGAGGGCTCCCCTCAGGAGATGTTTTCCGCCCCCAGGAACGACCGGACCAAACAGTTTCTCCAGTCGATCCTCGAGCGCAACGCGGAGCTGGGGGACTCGCCGATCGTGCCGTCTGGGCCGCTGGCGACGTGAGGGCCGGTTGTGCGAGGGGGTGCGATCAGAGGAGATCACACGACCGCGCGGGCGAATGGGGGGTGAAGCGCCGCTGACGGGGTCGGGCAGTGTGTGAAGACGGCCGGTGGAAGACGCTGTACGTGGCGCCGTTCAGCGTGCGGGCCAGACCACGGGAGGGGAGATGGGAGCATGGGCAAGCTGCGGGGGATCTTGTGTCTAGTGGTGGCGGGGCTCTTCCTCGTCGGCACGTCGCTTCCGGTGCTCGCGGTCGGCAACATCCTGGGGATCAACTCGTTTACGGGTGGGGACGGCTCCTTCAAGCGCGTGCTGCGCGAGGGGATCACGATCGGCATCGCCAACGCCTACCCGTTCACGTACCAGGACGAAAAGACCAAGGCGTTCGACGGCCTGGACGTGCGGATCTTCAAGATGATCACGCAGACGCTCGGGATCCAGAAGGTCTCGTGGCAGATCGTGCAGTTTGACGCGATGATCCCCGGGCTCGTCGCCAAGCGGTGGGATGTCGCCGCGGACAACATCCACGAGAACTCGAAGCGGCTCGCGGTGATCGACTTCACGAGCCCCGCGTACTGGTACGGCTCCGCGCTCGCGGTGCACAAGGGGAACCCGAAGAACATCCACACCGCGGCCGACCTCGCCGGCAAGACGGTCGGGGTCGTGCGCGGCAGCTTCAACCATACGTTCCTCGAGAAGCGCACGGACATCAAGGAGCTCAAGCTGTACACGACCAACGAAGCCGAGTTCGCGGACCTGATCGCCGGGCGCATCGACGTGTCGATGGAGGACGACATCAAGGTCGGCCTGTTCATCAAGAACCACCCCGGCGTGCCGATCGAGTTCGCGACGGGCTACTCCCCCTCGCTCGAGGAGTACGGGTACGCTCGCTACGGCATCCGCAAGGACGACGTCGACCTCAACTTCGCGATCTCGCGTGCGATCGACGAGCTGCGCGCGCGGCGGGACGGCATCCCGAAGGTCCTCGAAGACGGCGGTCTCGGCCTCCGGAACATGTGGTACTGGCCGGTGACCGGCTCCAAGTAGGGCGGTGGGGGGGGGGGGGGCGGGGCGGGGCCGC
>DASQGM010000153.1:0-3436 GCA_035632615.1 bacterium
ATCATGCACTCGCCGCCGCGCACGCGACCGATGCCTGTGACGATCCCGGCGGCGGGCGCTTCCCCGCCGTACATCGCCCACGCCGCGAGCGGCGCGATCTCGAGGAACGGCGATCCCGCATCGAGCAGGGACTCGATGCGCTCGCGCGCGGTCTTCTTCCCCTGCGCGCGCTGACGTTCGCGGGCCCGCGCGCCGCCGCCCTCCCGCACCCGCGCCAGCCGCTCGGCCAGGGTCTGCGCGAGCCCCTCGTGGTGGGCGCGGTTCTGGTCGAACTCCGCGGAACGCACATCGACGTGCGACTCGAGGACGCTCATCGACGACTGGTATTCCCTTCCTTTCGCGACCGCACCTCCGGGTCACCGCGAACCTCGCGAGCCGCGCTCATCGGGGACGTCCCCGAAGGAGGGCGACCCGGTAGCGGTGCAGGGCCGCCTTGAACACACCCCGCGCGACCGCCGGATCGCGCTCCATGACCTGCCGGGCGGCGTCCTCGTGGTCCGCTTCGAACACGACGATGCCGAGGGACTGATCCGTCGCGAGCGTCCGTCCCGCGAAGATCAGCCGCCCGTCGTCGAGCAGCCGGACTAGGTGGTCGTAGTGGGCCCGAACGGCGGTGCGCTCCTCGTCAGTCGGGTCGACCAGCATGCCCGGTCGAGTCGGTTCCAGCAGATACGCGAACTCCTCCACGTCCGCCCCCCCGATCCCAATTACATCATTAGAACGCGCGACGGCCCGTCCGCACAGGGCAACGCCGTCCCGTCCGCGAAACGTCCGCGGGGAGATCATCACCGCGAGGAGATCGATGCCGACGCCGCAGCGCATCGCCGAGTTGATCCACGCCTACGCCGACGGCCCGCGTCTCTTGGAGGCCGCGGTCGCCGGGATTCCGAAAGACGAGCTGGCCTTCAGCCCGGGCCCAGGGCACTGGAGCATCCACGAGCAAGTCGTGCACGTCGCGGACACGGAGCTGGTCGCGGCGGTCCGCATGCGGTTCGTGCTCGCCGAGCCGGGCGCCACGCTCGTCGGGTTCGACCAGGGGCGCTGGGCGCAGACCCTCGGATACTCGTCGGCATCGCTTGACGCCGCGCTCGCGCTGTTTCGCGCCGTGCGCGCGCCCACGGTGGAGCTGTTGCGGCGGGCGCCCGCAGACGCCTGGAGCCAGACCGGGCAACATACGGAAGCCGGCCCCGTGACGCTGGAGTGGCTCGTGGAGCATTTCGCCGATCACGTGCCGTACCATCTCAAGACCATCGCCAAGCGCCGGGGGCAGTACGCCGCGTCCCGCGGCTAGGCGGTCCCCTTCGTTCTCGTCGCAGCGTGGGCGCCCCCGCGGGGCCCGATCAGTCGATCGGCCCGTCGGCGTGCACGAGTGCCGCGCGAATTTCCTCCCGGGCGTCCGGGCCGAGCGCGGGCACGGGCGGGATGGGGTCGCCCACCTCGAACCCCTGGAGCTCGAGGCCGGCCTTCACGCACGCCGCGAGCGCGTGGCGCTGGAACACCTCGTTCAATGACCACAGCCGTCGTTGCAGGCGGTCGGCATCGGCCCACCGTGCCTGCCGCGCCAGATCGTACAGCGCGACGCACCGCTCCGGCAGCAGGCACGCGGGCCCCGCCATCCACCCGACCCCGCCGAGCTGGAAGACGAGCAGCGGCACGTGCGCCGAGGCGCTGAACACCTTCACGCGATCGCCCGCGCGGTTCAGGACGGTCAGGATCTTTCCGGTTTCCCCCGAGGCGTCCTTGAAATACTGCACGTTGGGGATCTCGCTGAGCGCCACGACCTGCTCCGGGGCCAGTTCCGCCCCGAGCAGCCTCGGGTTCGAGTACAGCACGATCGGGCACGGCACGGCCCTCGCGACGGACGAGAAGAACTCGAAGACCGCGGGGCGGGACAGGGGAAAGTAGGTCTGCAGGATCAGGACGATCCCGTCCACCCCGAGGTCGACCATCCGGCGCCCCTGCTCGATCGCGTCGTGCGTGGCATACGCGGCCACGCCCGGCACGACCGGGACGCGTCCCCCGACCGCGTTCACGGTGATCCGCACGATCTCCTCGCGCTGCGCGGCGGTCAGGTAGGGAAACTCCCCGGTGCTCCCGAGCGGGCTCACCCCGTGGACGCCGTGGCCGATGAGGTGCTCCAGGAGCCGCCGGAGCACGCCTTCCCGCACGCGGCCCGCCGCGTCGACCGGGGAGACCAGGTATGGGAAAATGCCGTGAAACGACCGATCCATTGATCGCGCTCCCGGTTCCTGCGTGATCTCTCGTTGCGTTGACCTTCGGTCTCGCGCGATGCGCGTCTTCCATCCGCCTAACCCGGGTTCCTCCGGGACGGCGGGGACGTCGGCGGCACGGCACGGCGCGCGGTCGACGCGGACGGGGACGCCGGGCCACCCCGATGTTTGGCGCAGGAGTTGCCGGGGAGGCGGCGAACACCCGGCCGATGCCTGCGGGCTCGCTCGTCCTCGCCGCCATCCTTCTCATCGTCGTGTTCACCGGGTGCTACGTCCTGCTGCTGTGGCTTGCCGACCCGCACGAACGCGAGCCGATCAACCATCTCGTGGTGATGCTCACGCTCGGCGCCGCGGTCGCGCCGATCCTGACCCGCCTGGCGGAGGCGGCGTTCGGCCTGCCCGACTCCATCTTCCCGCCGGCGCTGCAGCGCTACGTCGTCGTCCCGCTCAGTCCGTGGACCGGTCTCGTGGAGGAAGCGGCCAAGTCGGTGCTCGTGCTCGGCGTGTTCGTGTCCGCGAGGCGCGCGTTCCGCGACACGCTGGACGGTGTGGTCGTCGGCGCGACCGTCGGCGCGGGGTTTGCCCTCGCCGAGTCGCTCGCGTACGTACGCGAGCTGGCGGCGGTTGCCCAGATCGCGGGCCTCGCGCCTGGTCCGCTATTCGGCCTCCTCGTCGGGGGACTCAGCCAGTGCCTTTTCACGAGCCTGTTCGGAGCGAGCCTCGGCTACGTGCGAGGAGCGGCTCCGCGCATGTGGATCCTCCCGGTCGCCGGCTTCGGCGCGGCGGTCCTGTCCCACATGGGCTACATCGGCTCAACGGGCCACGCCGCCGGGATCGTGCGCGGCGTTGCGGACTGGGGCGGGATGCTGCTCATCCTCGTCGTCATGGGTTGGGGGTGGGAACGGGAGCGGTACGTCTTCCGTCAGATGCTCGCGGGCGAGACCGCCGTCGGGACCGTCACCGTCGAGGAATTGACGCGCCTCACGACCGCCCACCGCCTGGCACGACCGTTCCAGGCGCTGCGGGCCGCGGGGCGGCCGCGATATCGGGCGACGCGCTCGCTCCAGAGGACTCAAACGGCCCTGGCGTTCACGAAGTGGCGGCGCGCACACGACCTCGGGACAGACCGCGACGTAGAGAACGCCCGCGACGCGGTCCGGCGGGCACGCGCGCTTCTCGACGACTAGCCGGCCAGACTCGAAGCG
>DASQGM010000154.1:0-6726 GCA_035632615.1 bacterium
CACCGCGGTCCTTGCCACCATCCTTGCCGTCGCCCTTCCCACCATCCTTGCCGCCATCCTTGCCACCGTCGTGGCCGCCGTCATGCCCACCATCGTTGTCGCCGCCACCCTTGTTGCCACCACCATTGTCGCCGCCACCGGTGTTACCGCCACCAGTATTGCCGCCACCGGTGTTACCGCCACCGGTGTTGCCGCCACCGTTCTTGCCGCCGCCGGTGTTACCGCTGTTGTTGTTGGTTCCGCTGCCGTTGCTGTGGGTCCCGCCGCTGTCGCTGCCATTCCCGTTTCCGGAATCTGCACCCAACGGACCAATCGCACCGCTCGCCGGGAAGGCCAGAACGTCAACCTGGCCGGCGACCTGATTGCCATCAACCGAGCTGGACAGCACGATCGCCTGGGCGCCGACAAACTGCGCGAGGGCGCACACAGACAGTCCGTACTCTTCGCCAACGACGACCCCGGTGACGCGCGTCGCCCTGAACGCTCGAATCCCGGTCGGCGTCTTTAGCGTCACAGTCAGCGCCTTACAGTCGGCCGAGGCCAGCGTTCCCTCGGTCCGCGTTACCGGTTGCGCGCTCTGCGCCTGCCCCGCGAGTGGGACTCCCCACACCGTGACGGCGGCGCCGAGCAGCCCGACCAGAACTACCCAATGTCGAGGCTTCTGCTTCATCGTGCACCCCCAAGTTCGCGTGTATTCCTGCTTGCCGCGCACGGTGTCCAGACACTCGCTGCGCTGACGCAGCGTTGAGTCAAAAACAAGAAGCTGGACTCTGTGGCTGGTCCAGCTTCGGTAGCCCCGCTGACCTAGCGAATCAGGTCCGGCGGCTTTGCGTCTCCGCGTTACCGCGGATTTGCCTTTATCGGCCGGAGGATCCTTACGGGCCGTCGCACTATTCGTTTGTCGCAACGGAGCGTACCATCGATGGATTTTATCGTCAATTCGGTCTTTCGCGTCGTCAATTGTCTGTTGATTTGATCGCATGATTCATCCAAGCGATACGTCCGGAGGCAAGTTCGAAGGAAGTTCTCGGGGAGATTGGGTGCAGGATCTCCTTCAATCGACAGCAGCCCGCGACTGGGCGCGAGCCCTACGCGCTCAGCGGTCGGATCTAGATAGCGACACCGGCGGCGTGCTCCCGGGGAGGCTGCTGGCGGGGGAACCCCACGGGAGCGGATCCCGGCCGATGCGCGCTATTCCGCGAAGTCCTCCGTGACCGCCACGCCCACCTGACCCGCGTTCGCGACCCCGATGCCGATGCGATGAAACGCCGGGTTCATGATGTTGTGCAGGTGACCGGTGCTGGCTAGGAAGATCGTATGAGCTTCCTCGACGGTCTGAGCCAGCGTCACGTTCTCGCCCACCGCTCCCTGGCGCACGACCGGTGACAGACGATCCAGAAATGAGCTGCCGGACAACGTGCCGTGGCCCACGTAGCCGTGGGTGGCCATGTCCGTCGAGTGCTCGCGCGCCACGAACCGGAGCGACGGGTCCATGTACAGCCGCGAGAGCCCGCGCGCCGTGCGTGCATCGTTGATCAACTGAAACAGCTGCGATTCGGCGGGCGCGTCGACGTTCGCGGTCGGCGCTGAGGTGTTCAACCGCACCACAACGCTAGAATCATTCGCGGTTGAGCCATTCGCCTGGGTAAGGGGAATCAGGAACAGACTGACGACGAGCAGGATGGAGAGCGTGAGCACTCGCCGCGCAGTATCGTCGGGTAGTCTCCGCACGTGCCAACCTCCTTCGGCAACCCGGCTGACCTGGCGATGCAGGTCCCGTGGTTTTGCGCCCCTCGGTCACCCGAGGTTTGCCTTTGTCGGGAAGTCCGGACGTCCGGTTCCCGTATGCGGTCGTCCCGGTCGAGCCCAGCGTGCCTACCCCTGACCGTTTGGGCCCCTCTTCACCGTTCCTTTGTAGGATAGTGGTGGCACTACGCGAGTGTCAATCATTCCTTCGCCCTATCAATCTCGCGACCGGCCGGAGCTCGACACGAACACCCGTTTGTGTAGCCAACACCGCCCCACCGGCGCTCGCGGCACCGTCGCACGTCCGCAGGGTCGGGGACGCGGCGTGTCAAACAACCCCGCGAGCGTAGCGACCGGACCGGAGGAGAGTACCCTGCCGCCGATCCGGAGGGAGGTCTCGCGTGGCAGCACGACTGTTCGGGCTGCTCGCCCTGAGTTTGGTGCTCTCGGGATGTTCGCTTGCCGGGTTCGTCCCCGAGCATCAGGAGACGCCCCCTGCTGCGGCCGCGCTGGTCGTCGAGATCACCGGGACGCCAGGGACCGCATTCGAAGGATCCCTCGGCACGACTGCGGCGACGCGATCGATCACGGGTCAGGTTCCCGCCCACTACACCGTGGATGCGATCGCGGTGGTGGTCAGCCTGACGAAAAAAGAGGAAGCTGGCAACCTGACCGTGCGGGTCCTGCGCTCAGGTCAGGAGGTCGCCAGCCGGACGACGGACGCACCGTACGGCAGCCTGCTGCTCGTCTACAAGCCGTAACGCCGGCCCCAACGCCGGCTCCGCGGCAAATTCCAAAGCGCGGTCCGCAGAAGGACGCGCGACAAAGACTAGGCGCGACACACGCCGTTGCACACAGACGCGGCGATGCCGCAGGCGCTGGTGGCAAGGATGCACGCAATGCCCGGAGCGGTCGGGCACGCGGCCGCGGCCGCGCCTCCCGCCGCTCCCCAGCACGCGGCACTGCAGGACGCGCGAGCGGTGCCGGCCTGCACGACGGGAAACTGCCCCGGCACCGGAGCAAACGCGCCGCCCGACAACGCTTCGGAGCGGACGATGATGGACTCGAACACCGCCGCAAACGGAGCGGCGGGGTCTGTCACGGTCGGCGGCAGCACGGAATCGAGGCCGGGACCCTCCCACGGCCCGCGCATACTCCACGTCTCGAGGTCGAACCCGCCGTGCCACACCCGCGCTCCGCTCTGCACCTCCACGAGCGCGCTGCCATTCGAGGGAAACTCCTGGGCGGTCACGCCGATGGAGCTGGCGTCCCACCGCAGCCGGTAGGTCGTCGCGCCGCCCCGGACGGCGAGCATCGCAGCTCCGAGGGTTTGAGGGACCGCCCGCATCGGGGTACTCGCGACGACCGTCAGCACGAATGCGTCTCCCCGCAGAACCTCGACCCTGGCGCGCGAGGCGACGCCGGCCGTGTCCCTTGTCACGCGCGCGCGAACGATCCCCTGCGGACCGGCGTACCACGCCTCCATCAACTCTCCAAACATGCCGGTACGGATGTTGACCAGGGGAGCCTGGGCGGCGGCCTCCGGCGCATCATGCCAACCGGCGACCGCGGACGCCGCCAGCGTCGTCCACGATGCCAGGAATCGTCTTCTGGTTGTCCGCTCCATCGGGGCGGTGCGCCTCCTTCGATGTCGTTCTGCCGCGGGGTCGCTCGGCCGGCCCATCCTCCTGTAGTATCATCCTCCTGTAGTATTAGGAAGACACGGCATCACGAAGGTATCACACCGCGGCCGTCGGCGGGCCTTTGCCCGACCAGCGGCGCGGCGGCTTGACGTACGTTCACCGACCATGATAACGTGGATCACGTTGTCAGGTGAAAATAGTTGTCATGTAGTAGGTGGGAGCCGGTGACCGACTCGGTCGTGCAACTGGAGCGTGCATCGCTGCGGTTTTCGGGGCGGTCGATCTGGAGCGATCTGTCCGTCTCGGTTCCCCGCGGGGAGTTCCTCGTCGTCATCGGGCCGAACGGCACGGGCAAAACCTCGCTCCTGCGCGTGCTCCTGGGTCTGCAGCCGCCAACAGGCGGGAGCGTGCTCGTGCACGGCCATGCGCCGCGCCGGGGAGACCCAGCGATCGGCTACGTGCCCCAGCAGCGCGCATTCGACCCGGAACTGCCGCTGCGAGGACGCGACCTGGTGCTGATGGGCCTCGACGGACACCGCTGGGGTATCTCGCTGAACGACCGGGCGAACCGGGTGCGGGTGGACCGGATCCTTGCGCTGGTCGGCGCGCAGTCCTACGCGGACACGCCGATCGGGTGGCTGTCTGGGGGAGAACAACAGCGCCTCCGGATCGCGCAGGCGCTGGTCGGCGATCCGTCCCTGCTCCTCTGTGACGAACCGCTCTTGAGCCTGGATCTGCACTCTCAGCAGGTCATCGTCCAGCTGATCGCCCGGTGGGGCCGGGAACACGGCGCGACGGTGATCTTCGTGACCCACGACGTCAACCCCGTGATGTCGGTCGCGGATCGCATCCTGCTCCTGGCGGGTGCGCGCTGGGGCATCGGCACCGTGGACCGCATGATGACCTCGGCGGCGCTGAGCCGCCTGTACGGCACCCCGGTCGACGTGGTACAGCACGCCGGACGCATCGCGGTCCTCGGCGCCGACCTCGGCGGCCACGACCCCGTCGCGGCACGCACGGAGGACGGCCGTTGACGTCGCTGTGGGGATACGCGTTCGTCCATCAGGCGCTCCTGGCGGGAACGATCACGGCGGTCGTCGCCGGCGTGGTGGGTCCATTCATCACCGCGCGGAATATGGGATTTGCGGTTCACGGGCTCGCGGAGGTGGGGTTCACGGGCGCGGCCGGCGCGGTGCTCTTCGGATTCGCGCCCGAGATCGGCCTGGTGGGCGCCTGCTTCCTCGCCGCGCTCGCGATCGGCCTCCTCGGCGTACGCCTGCGAGAGCGCGACATCGCGATCGGCACGGTGCTCGCGTTCGGTATGGGGCTCGGCGTCCTCTTTCTGGTGCTGTACACGCGCTATGCGACCGAGGCGTTCAGCATCCTGTTCGGCGCGATCCTCGCCGTGAGCGCCGAGGACGTCGTCTGGTCGGCGGCCGTCGGCGCGGTGGTGCTGGCCGCGCTGGTCGCCGTGTACCGGCCGCTGCGCTTCGCGAGCGTCGATCCCGATGTGGCCGAAGCGAGGGGCGTTCCGGTCCGGCTGCTGTCGGTGGTCTTTCTCCTCATCCTGGCGCTGGCGGTCGCGGAAGCGGTGCAGGTGGTCGGCGTCCTCCTGATCCTGACGCTGCTGATCACCCCGGCGGGCACCGCGCGCCGCCTGACCGCCCACCCCGGCCGCGTGGTCGCGTATAGTATTCTTATCGCGGTGGGGGTCACGGTGGGCGGCATCGTGGGCGCGGTGTACACGTCGTGGCCGGTCAGCTTCTTCGTCGCGTCGTTGAGCCTGATCGCGTACCTGCTTGGACGGACATTCGGCGCACGGGTGCGCACGTAACGCCCCCGCGCCACCGGAGGGACAGCGAGATGACTGCGGTCGATCGGTACGTCGACGTGCTGCGCCGCGCGAAGTTGCGCGTCACCCCGCAGCGCATCGCGATCCTCGACGCCCTGGCCAGCGGCTCGCACCTGACAACGTGCCAGGCGATCTGGGAGCGGGCTCACAAACGGACGCGGGGGCTCGGCCTCGTGACCGTCTACCGCATCCTGGAGCGGCTGGGGACCGCGGGCATCGTGGAACAGATCGACCTGCACGGCGCGACCCACTTCTGCCTCGCCGACCACCATCACGATCACATCATCTGCGAACGGTGCGGACGCGTCGAACCGCTGGAAGCGTGCGTGCTTGAGTCGCTCACGGGATCGCGCCTTCAGGACACCGGGTTCCTGGTGAAGGGACACCGCCTCGACCTTCTCGGAGTGTGCCGCGGCTGCCAGCAGGCGGCGCCCTAGGCTCTCCTCACGCGCCCGCGGCGGCCGTCGCGGACGGCCTCCGAGACGCCCCCAGCGGCAGCGCCACGGTGACCGCCAGCCCTCCCCCGCCCAGGTTCTCCGCCCAGATGCGGCCCCCGTGGAGTTCCACGATGCCCTCCGCGATCGTCAGCCCGAGCCCGACCCCGCCGGCGTCGCCCGGCCGACGAATACGATGGAACTTGTCGAAAATGCGGTTCAGTTGGTCCGGCGGCACGCCGGGCCCGCGATCGGCGATCTGGATGTACACCTGTCCGTCCTCCCACCACGCGCGGACGTCGATGGCGGTGGTCGGCGGAGTGTAGCGCAGAGCGTTGTCGAGCACGTTGATCAGCGCCTGGATCATCAGCACAAAGTCCATCGGGATCTGGGGAAGGTTGGGCTCCACCGTGACCTTAATCTCGCGCCCCGTGAGCGCATCCCCCATCTGCGTCAAGACCGCGCCGACCAGGTCCTCGATGTCCGCGCGCTCCAGCCGAAGCCTGACGGCCCCTCCGCCGAGCCGCGTCATCTCCAGCAGGTTGCCGACGAGCCGGTTCAGGTAATCCGCCTGCTCCTTCGCGGTCTCCAGCAACTCCCGCCGCGTCTCGGCGTCCAGCACCGCGTCCGCCTCGACGAGGCTGCTCACCGCGCCCGTGATCGAGGCGAGCGGCGTGCGCAGGTCGTGCGAGATCGAATTCAGCAGCGCCGATTGCAGCCTCTCGGTCTCGCGCGACAGCTCCAGGCGCTGCGACACGTCCGCGAGGTTGGCCCGCTCGATCGCGAGCGCGGCCTGGCTGGCGAACGCCTGGAGCAGGCGCCGCTGCTCCTGCGTGAGATGGTCGCCGTCGTCGGGCGGGCGCGTGATGCCCAGCACGCCGACCACGGCCTGCGAGGTCTTGAGCGGCAGATAGCGCGCGCGCGCGCCGGGTAGCGTGTCGGTGCCGTACCCGGCCGGCTCGCCGTGCCGGAACGCGTACGTCGCCACCGCCAGTTCATTCTCGTCGAGCGGGAACTTCGGCGCCATCAGCGCCGGCCGGAGCGTCTCGCC
>DASQGM010000155.1:0-7472 GCA_035632615.1 bacterium
CGCCAGCACGAGGACGCGGTCGGCGCGCGGGCACCGCGTCGCGCGGCCGGGACCGGGGAACCGCCGCGCGGCCAGCACGGCCGTGAACGGGCCCGGATCTACGGGCAACACCGGGAGATCGGCGAGGCCGTCGGCGATCGCCGCGATGTCGGCGTTGGTTTCGGCGTCGAACGTCACGATCCGGGCGTGGCTCGTCAGGAACGCGTCGCGCACGGCGCCGGGTCCGCGCCGGACGACCGACAGCGACACGTGCTCGACGCCGAGGCTGGTCTGGCGTTCCATCAGCTCGAGCACGCTCGAGCTGCCCGGCGGCGGGATCGCATCGTCACCCGCCTCGGTGTTCGCGACGGGGCGGCCGTCCACATAGTGCCGGCCTCCCACCGTGGTGCGCCCCAGCATCGGGGCCGCCGCCACCACCGCCGCCCGGTATGGCCGCGCGTCCAGGAACGCGCGTACGCCGATGCCGATGTGGCCGCGCAGCGTGGAGTCGATGCGGACGGCGACCAGGCCGGGGCGGCAGGCGAGCAGACTCCGCGCCGCGTCCCGAAGTCGCGCCCGCGCTTCGTCGGGAGCACACGTCCGAGTGTTGGTCGAGACGATACGGATGTCGGTCGGCCACGTGGCGGCGGCCGGCGAGACCTGCACGGCTACCCGCCCCAGGCGTGCGAGCAGCGCGCCGGTCGCGCAGGCGCCGGTCAGATCGTCGGCGGCGACGCCGAGCCTCAAGGTCGACGGTGCCGCGTCGGCGGATGGCATCTCGCGGTTCACGGTTCGCGGAGAGATGGCTCCGGCCTGCTCGTCTAGGAGCGGCCTCCGCGGGGCATCGCTGTGCGTAGAGGCCAACGTGACGTCGACACGGGAGGTTCCGGCAGAATGGTCAGGAGAGAGTGTCCCGAGCCCGCGCCCGCGTCCCAAGGACGGTACGTGTACGCCATCGCGATCACGCGGACGGACCCTGCCGGAGGATACGAGTGGAAGGTCATGCGACACTTAGACGCCGGGGCGCTCCGTCGCGGGGCCGCGGTCGAGTCCGCGCTCCCGGCGTGCCGCGGCACGGCGAGAACCTGCGACGAGGCGCAACGGAAGGCGCAGGCAGCACGGACGACGATCATGGCGCAACACCGCACGGCGGACGCGCCGCGGTAGCGCCGCGCCGGTCACGACGCGACCGGTTCCCGATGTCCGCTTCGCAGCGACGCGTGCAGCGCCGACAGTACGCGGACGTTGCCCACCGCGTCCTGTGGCGACAGGGCGAGTGTTGCGCCCGACAGGACGTCGCCGAAATGCTCGACCATCCGCTGATACTGGTCGACGCCGGGGAACCGCACCACTTCCCGCTCGCGTCCGCGCTCGAGCGAGCACGCCGTCTCCGCGATGCCCGGTAGGAACGCGTCGGGCGCCGGAACGCGGAGGATCCCCTCCGTCCCGACGATCTCATATTCCTGACGGCGGGGCAGCGTCAGGCCGCAGTCGACCACCGCCAGTCGGCCGTCGTGGAAGCGGAGCACGCCGCCGGTCACCTCGTCGACGTCGCTGGGGCCGACCGCGCCGAACGCGATGGCGTCCGTGGGCTCGCCCAGGACCGCGCGGCAGATATTGACCGCGTAGCACCCTACGTCGAAGAGGGCGCCGCCGCCGAGGGCCGGATCGAAGCGGATGTTGCCCCGAGGCGTCTGCACCTGGAACGTGAACGACGTCCGGACGAGCCGGATGTCGCCGAGGTCCCCGGAGGTCACGATCTCGAGGACCCGCTGCGTGCGTGGATGGAACCGGTACATGAACGCCTCCATCAGCGTCACGCGGTGACGCCGGCACCCGTCGATCATCGCTTCGCAGTCCGCCGCGGAGACGGCGAGCGGTTTCTCGCAAAGCACGTGCTTGCCTGCGGCGGCGCACCGCAGGGTCCACTCGCGGTGCAGCGTGTTGGGCAGCGGAATGTAGATCGCGTGCACGTCGGGATCGGCGAGCAACGCCTCGTACGAACCGTACGCGCGCGGCACGCCGAGGCGGTGCGCCGCGTCCTGGGCGCGGGGGAGCGTGCGACTGGCGATGGCCACGAGGCGCGCGTTCCGCGCGCGCAGCAGCGCGGGGATCACCGCGATGGTGGCGATTCTCGCAACGCCTAGCACTCCCCAGTTGACGGTGTCCACCGGCGGCCTCCTCACCCGGCGGCGTCCTGCGCGGACGGGACCGGTTCGAGTCAAGGTACGTTGCGGTTGCGGCGATTCCTCCGCCGCGCGGATTCAACCGCGCTCGTTGCGGTCGGTCCAGTCTCGCTCGCGGAGGGATCTCCCGCATACGCGGGCGTGGCGGCCGCTGCGGGTTCCCGGACCCCGACGGGACGGAGGGCGGGGCCCAAGCAGGAGCCTGTCCCCGCACTGCGAACGGAGTCAGCATGCAGGAATCGCGAACCTTCTCTCACGCCCTGAGCGCCGCCGCCGGCCGGGTCTCCGTCGAGTGGGCCGACCGGTTGACCGCGATCCCCGTCTTTGGGAACCGGTTGGGCGAGTCGCTCCGCACCATGTGCCTGACGTATCTCCACGCGTTGGCCCGCTGGCTCGTCCAACGCGATGACGAAGAGTTGCGGCAGGCGGTGACCGCGCAGACGAAGGCGGACATCCAGGCGGGGCTGACCGCGGGGGACGCGGTGAAGGTGTACCTGGCGCTCCAGGACGTCCTCTGGGACGAACTCGATCGCTGGGCGGTCGGGCGGCCCACGCTCGCCTCGTTCGAGGCCGTCGCGAAACACCTGGCGGCGGGCATGGGGCTGAGCGTCCACACGGCCATGGCGGAGTATCAGCGCGCCGCCGCGACACAACTCGCGTTGCATCGCGAAGAGCAAGAGCGACTGGCGCTGAGCCTCGAGCGCGCCCAGGTGAACGACAGCCTCACAGGCCTGTACACGCGGGCCTACTGTTTGGAATACCTCGATCGCGAGGTCCGCCGGGCGCACCGGTACGGGTACGCGGTGTCGCTGCTCGTGGTCGACGTGGACGGGTTCGACGGTGTCGTCGCCTCGTTGGACGTGACGGGGGGCGATGCGCTCATCTGCGGGATCGCCGAGCAGCTCGCCTCGGCCGTGCGCGAGGTCGATCTCGTCTGCCGGCTCGGCGCGGACGTGTTTGGGGTCGTGCTCCCGCACATTCGGGCCCGCCCCGCGGCCGCGGTGGCGGAACGCCTGCGGACGATCGTGGAAACCTGGATGCCTGCGGTGTCGAACATCCAGCTCGATCGGCAGGTCACGGTCTCCGTGGGCGTGGCCGGTCTTCCCGACGACGCGTCGACCGCCGACGAGCTGCTCCTGCGGGCGGAGGCCGCGCGCACGCACGCCAAACGCATCGGCAAGAACGTCGTGGTCGCCGCCGCGGACCTCCCGAGTTGACCGGCGCTGGTTCAGTCCGGCACGCCGATGTGTGGGACGCGCTGCGAACCGGGTCCCGACGCTGCTGTTGACCGGTCGACCTAGGCGAGTCGGCCCAGCCACGAGCCGGACGCGCGTCCCCTGAGCACAGGCGCGCGCATCGCCGGGCGCGGATCGCTCGCCCGGCGTCTGCGCGCGTGCGCCGGCGCGCTGCATCCCGCGCGCAGGAGGTTCCCGCCGTCCGGGTCAATTACCATGGGACACTCTGCGGTGAAAGGAGATTCCCATGGCGCCCGTCGATGAGGACTTGAAACAGTATGTGGATGGCGGGGACGGCATCCTGACCGTTCGTGGGAGCAAGCTACACCGGGCGTGGAACAACATCCAGTACAAGACGGGTCTGTCCGCGAAGAACGTGGGGGCCAAGAAGCTCTCCATGAACGTGGCCACGATTCCGCCCCGCGGGGTGGCCTACGCCCACATCCACGTCGACTTCGAAGTCATGCTCTATATCCTGCAAGGGCGGGTCAGGCACGAGTACGGACCCAACTGCTCCCTCAGTGTCGACAACGAAGCGGGCGACTTCATCTTCATCGAGCCGGGGATTCCGCACGAGGTCCTCAACCTGAGCGAAACCGAGCCCGTCGTGGCGGTGGTCGCGAGGTCCGACGCGTCCGAGTGGGAGCACATTATCACGTACGACCGGCGGAAGTAGCCGCGGGTCGCGCGGCGGGCGTGCCACGGCCAGGGGCGATGTCCTACGTCGTGGGCCTGGCTCGACGTGTACGGCGACGCGGCGCCGCGCGGCGATGGAGGCGGTGACGTCGGTACGATGAAGATCCGGCGAAGCGCATGAGCGTTGTGCCCGACGGCCCCGATCCGCGTGACTCCGAAGCGTCCTACGACGTGATCGTCGTCGGCGGCGGCAACGCGGCGCTTAGCGCCGCGCTGTCTGCACGGCGCACCGCGCGGCGGGTCCTGATTCTGGAGCGCGCGCCCCGTCACATGCGCGGCGGAAACAGCCGGCACACCCGAAACGTCCGCTGCGCCCACGACCCGGGCGATCCCTACCTCACCGCGGAGTACGGAGAGGACGAGTTTCTCGACGACCTGCGCAAGGTCGGCGGGGGACAGGTCGACGCGGAGTTGGCGCGCTTCGCCATTCGAGAGTCCAAGATCCTCCCCGCCTGGATGACGGAACACGGCGCCGGGTGGCAGCGGGCGCTGAGGGGCACGCTGTCGCTGGGGCGGACGAACCGGTTCTTCCTCGGCGGCGGGAAGGCCCTCGTCAACGCGTACTACGAGACGTGCCGGCGCCTCGGGGTGGAGGTGCGATACGAGTCGAGCGTCGAGGACATTCGGATCACGGGGCGCCGCGCGGAGGCGGTCGTGGTCCGGTGCGGCGGGTCGCACACGCTGGTGCGCGGGAACGCGGTGGTGGTTGCGGCCGGTGGGTTCGAGGCGAACCTGGACTGGCTCAAGCGCTACTGGGGAGACGCCGCGGACAACTTCGCCGTCCGCGGCACCCCCTACAACGACGGGACGATGCTCGCGGCGTTGCTGGACAAGGGCGCGATGCAGGTCGGAGATCCCAAGGGGTTCCACGCGATCGCCGTCGACGCCCGCGCACCCAAGTACGACGGGGGCATCGCGACGCGCCTGGATTCGATCCCGTTCGGCATCGTCGTGAACCGGGCCGGGGCGCGGTTTTCCGACGAGGGCGAAGACCTGTGGCCGAAGCGGTATGCGACGTGGGGGGCCCGCGTTGCCGCGCAGCCCGGACAGATCGCCTACAGCATCGTCGATGCGAAGGCGATCGGCTGCTTTCTGCCGCCGCTGTACCAGCCGTTCCAGGCGGAGTCCATCGCGGCGCTGGCCGCGCTCGTTCAGATCGATGCCGGCGCGCTCGGACGCACCGTGGGCGAGTACAATCGGGCCACCGTCGGGAACACGGCATTCCGCGCGGACGTGCTGGACGGGCTTGAGACGCGCGGCCTCAGGCCCGCGAAGAGCAACTGGGCTCGCCCGCTCGATCGGCCGCCGTTCTACGCGCTGCCGCTGCGGCCGGGCATTACCTTCACGTACATGGGAGTCGGCGTCGACGAGACGGCGCGTGTGGTCGATCGCCACGGGCAGCCGTTCGTCAACCTCTACGCGGCGGGAGAGATCATGTCGGGAAACATCCTGGCAAACGGTTACCTGGCCGGATTCGGCATGACGATCGGCGGCGTCTTCGGGCGCCTGGCCGGCCGGGAGGCGGCGACGCATGCCGGGCACTGACCTGTTTCAGGAAGCCGAGCGCCAACTGGGCGTCTGCAACGCGTGCCGGTACTGCGAAGGGTACTGCGCGGTCTTCCCCGCGATGGAGTTGCGACAGGCCTTCACCCGGGGCGACATCACGTACCTGGCCAACCTGTGCCACGACTGCCGCGCGTGCTACTACGCGTGCATGTATGCGCCGCCGCACGAATTTGGCGTGAACATCCCGCAGGTGCTCTCGGAGGTGCGGCGGGACGGCTACCGGCGGTACGGCTGGCCGCCGGCGTTCGCGCGCGCGCTGCACAGCGTGCGGACGACGTGGGCGGTCGGCGCGGCGGCGGTTGTGGTGGTGCTGGGGCTCGCCGCGCTGCTGGCCGGTCCGGGCCGGTTGCTCGGCGCGCACCTGGGGCCCGGCGCGTTCTATCAGGTCGTCGCCTACTGGGCGATCGTGCTGCCGGGCGTCGCCGCGCTCTGCTACTGGCTCGGCGTCTGGACGGCGGGAGGCCTATGGTTTTGGCGCGAGATCGGGGCGGGGCGCCCCGACGCCCCGACGCTCCGCGCGGTGGGCGGCGCGGCGTGGGAGGCGCTGACCCTGCGCTGGCTGCGCGGCGGCGGGCCGGGGTGTCCGTACCCCGAGGAACGCGCGTCGCACGTGCGCGGCGCCCTCCACGCGCTCGTGTTCTATGGGTTCCTCGCGGCGCTGGCCTCGACGACCCTCGCCGCGATCTACCAGGATCTGCTGGATCGACTGCCCCCGTATCCGCTGACGAGCGCGCCGGTCGTGCTCGGCACGCTGGGCGGGCTCGCGATCATCGTCGGAACCGCGGGGATGGTCGTCGCGAAGGCGCGGAGCAACCGGGTGCCGGCCGCCGGTGAGGCGCTCGGAATGGACTACGCGTTCGTGATCACGCTGGGGCTCGCGTCACTGACCGGCATGCTCACGCTGGCGCTGCGGGCCACCCACGCCATGGGCCTGACGCTTGTGATCCATCTCGGGATCGTCGCGGCGCTGTTCGTGACCGCACCGTACGGGAAGTTTGTGCACCTCGTCTACCGGTTCCTCGCGTTGGTGCGGAACCAGATCGAGCGTGGCGCGGAGGGATAGAGGGACAAGCGGAGAGGGGCCGCGCGGCCGGCGCGGTCTCCCAAACGCGCGGGACGGTGGCCTAACGGAACCGACGCGCGCCGACGGGGCTGCCCCGCCGCCACAACGTGCCCGCCGGCTTCGCGGCGCTCAGGTCGACGTTCGTGACGCTGAGCTCCACCCGCCTGGCGTAGGGATCGTGATGCGTCAGCGAAACCGTGACGCTCACATCCCGGCGCGGCTCCGTGGCGCTTGCTTCTGTCCCCACAACGATGGCAAGCGTTGTGCCGCGGGCGATGTCCTTGGCTAGCCAGCGTCGGTAGTCGAAGTAGGTGTGGCACTCCCGACACCAGATCGGCTTGGCGTCGAGCGAACCCACGATCGCCAGCGTGATGATGGGTTTGGCTGTGGTACCGCACTCGGGGCACGTCATGGTCACGATCCTCTCGCGGTCAGGCGTGAACTCTTCTCCCATTCAGGGTCGCGCGGAATGAGTTGAGCTTCAGCCGTTCATGGGGATGATTCCGGGCCGTCGTCGGAATATGGCGGTTCCCTCGCCCGAGGACCCGTTCGCGCGGCTGCCGGGACCGGTCTTCCTGGGCGCCGAGCGTCGATGGGGGGCGGTATCGCTGCTATCGAAGGTGCGGGGCGCGCCCGTGCTCGCTCGGGCGAGGGCGGACGTAGCCGTGCAGGGCGTCGTGCTCTTCGCGAGACGGGGGCACGGCGGCCGGGATGCGGCCCCGCGGGGGCCCCGCGCGGCGGCGCGTT
>DASQGM010000156.1:0-1803 GCA_035632615.1 bacterium
CTCTCAACATCTTCAAAAGCAAGCAACACAAGGAGAGTCGGCGGCCTGGGGCGCGCTGGATTCCGAAATTCCTGCAAGCGTGCCCGCGCCCTGGTTTACGTCGCGCATCTGGTCTATACTGTAGATTCGGCTGGTCATACACTGGTCGGAGGATCTGTCGTTCAAGTCTCCGAACGGAGGGCTGAGATGCTTCGATATCTCGCGGCGCTGTCGATCGTGGCGTGTGTGGCCGGCGCCGCGTCGGTGGGGAACGCCGCCCTGACGGTCGCAGACACGTCGATCTTGCGGCCGATCTTCACCCAGCTGCTGGACAACCCCCCGGTGCTCCGCCTCGACGTGGTCCCCGATCTCTATGAGGGCGGCTACGCGCGGATCAGCATCTACGCCGAGCACCCGGACATCAAAGGCATGCGGATCGATCAGCTCTGGATCCGTCTGGTCGGGGTGAGCTTTGATCCGCAGGCGCTCCGGACCGGCGAGTTGAAAGTGCTGGACGTCCGCGAGAGCGCGATCTACGGAAAACTCCAGCTGGCAAGCGTGCAGGATTTCCTCAACCACGAGGGCGCTGTGCGGGACGTGCGGCTCGTCGCGCGCGAGGACACGATCCTGGCCTCCGGGACGGTCCTGTACAACGGCGTGCCAACGCGGGTCCGGATGCAGGGGGTGTTCCAGGTCTACGGGGCGCCCGAGGTGTTCTTCCACCTCCAGGCGCTGCTCGTGAACTCGATCCCGGTCCCATATATCCTGGTCGACAAGCTGGAGCGGCAGATGAACCCGGTCGTGGACTTCCGCACCTGGCCGGTGCCGTTCCCGATCCGGACGTTCCACCAGGACAGTGGCACCTTCGTGTTGAGCAGCCAGACCGACTACTCGCAGCCCTGCGAGGCGTGCGGGGGCACTCCGGTGAAGCTGAAGCCGTGAGCCGGCCGGACCATCCGCTGGGCGCACGCCTGGCACAGGGCCCGCTGCTCTGCGACGGGGCGATGGGTACCCTGCTGTACGCGCGGGGAGTCCCGTTCGACCACTGTTTCGACGCGCTGAACCTGACCCAGCGCGAGCTGGTCCTCAACGTGCACCTCGACTACCTGCGCGCCGGCGCGGAGATGATCGAGACCAACACGTTCGGCGCGAACGCGATGCGGCTCGCCGTCCATGGGCTCGCCGACCGGGTCCGCGACCTCAACTGGCAGGGGGCCAAGATTGCGAAGGAGGCCCGCGACGTCTTCGGGCGGCCGGTGTTGATCGCCGGCTCGGTGGGGCCGCTCGGCCGGCCGGTCGCCCCGTTCGGCCGCATCACCCCGTCGGAGGCGCACGCGGCATTTCGCGCGCAGATCGACGCGCTCGTCGAGGGCGGGGTGGACGTGCTGATCCTGGAGACGTTCTCCGACCTCACCGAGATCCAGGAGGCGGCACGGGCGGCGCGGGAGGCGTGCGACCTTCCCGTGATCGCGCAGATGACGTTCACCGAAGACGGCCGCACGCGCTACGGGCACAGCCCGACCGAGGTCGTGGCGGCGCTGGAGGGGCTCGGTGCGGCGGTGATCGGCGTGAACTGCAGCGTGGGGCCCGTGCCGATGCTCGAGGTGGTCCAGCAGATGGCCGCGGTGACCCACACGCCGCTGTCGGCGCAGCCCAACGCGGGGTTCCCGACGCTGGTCGACGGCCGCTATCTCTACGTGTCGTCGCCTGAGCACGTTGCCGCGTACGCGCGAAAGATGGTCCAAGCGGGCGCGGCCGTGATCGGCGGATGCTGCGGCACGACGCCGGATCACATCGCGGCGATCGCGCGCGCGATCGCCGATC
>DASQGM010000157.1:0-14833 GCA_035632615.1 bacterium
ACTGAGAGAAACTCATCGCGCGATGGGGTGGGGAGCCGCCTCCGGCTCCCCACCTCCCGTCCTATGCTACTGTTTCGTCATCGTCTGGAAATCGGGGCCGTTGACGGGGTCGAACACCATGTTGTGGATGCGCCCGGACACGCCGTACGAGATCATCGGCTGGTACAGGATCGCGAACGGGCCGTCCGAGGCCATCATGTCGTTGACCCTCTTGTAGATCGCCCCGCGCTGCGGGGTGTTCTCCATGCTGCCCGCATCGTCGGCGAGCTTCGCGGCCGGATCGCTATAGTACTGCAGGCGCCACGCGAGCGACTTCTGCGTGTAGTCGGCGAACGGCTTCGCGAAGTCGTCCGGATCCGGATAGTCCACGAACCAGTTCACGAGCACCATCTGGGATTGCTGCCCGCGGTACGTCTTGTAGAGCTCGTCGGCCGCCACCTGGCGGATGTTAATCGTGACCCCGATCGCCGCCAGGTCGTTCTTGATCTTGGCGGCGAGGTCCGCGGCCGCGACACCGCCGGCGGCGGTGCCGGTCGGCGCGAGCAGATCGGCCGTGAAGCCGCTCCCGGCCCCGCCTTCCTGCAGGAGCGATTTCGCCTTTGCCACGTCGTGGTGGAACGGTAGGTCCGGCGTGTAGCCGAACAACCCCTTGGGGATCACGCCTTGGAGCGGGAGACCGTTGCCCGCGAGCAGGTCCTTGACGATCCCGTCGTAGTCGATCGCCCACCGGACCGCCTGGCGCACCTGGGGCTTGGTGAGCGCCGGCACATTCTTCACGTCCATCCCGAGATACTCCATGCCGAGATCGGGGATCTGCGCGACGTAGTACTTGGTTTCCTTGCGGAGCGTCGCGAGCTGGGGGGCCGACAGGTCGTGCGCGAGATCCACGTCACCGCGGCCGAGCGCGTCGCGCTGCACGGTGTTCTCGGTGATGTTCGGCCAGACCACCCGCTTGATCGTCGGTGCGGGGCCCAGGTTGTAGTTGGGGTTCGCGACGATCTCGATCGCGACGAGGCGTTCCCACCGGGCGAGCTGGAACGGTCCGCTTCCGGCGGAGTGGTCGGTCAGCCAGCCCGCGCCCCAGTCGCCGTTCTGGACGTGCGCCTTGACCGTCTTGCTGTCCACGATGCCGGCGACCGCGTTGGCCATGATCGAGAGGAACGCCCCGGGGCTGAAGGGCTTCGGCAGCGTGATCACGACCGTGTAAGGATCGGGCGCCTTCACGGCCTGGTCCACGTTCTTCGGGTCGAGCCCCATCTGCGTGATCAGCCACGACGCGGGGTCCTTGGGGATGTTGACGACGCGTTCGAACGTGTAGACGACGTCGTCGGCGGTGAGGAGGTTGCCGCTGGCGAACTTGACGCCGTGGCGCAGGTGGAACGTGTACGTCTGGCCGTCCTTGCTGACCTGATACGACTGGGCGAGTTGCGGCCGGACCTGGGTCAGGTTGCCGGTCGTGAACTGGACGAGGTTCGAGTAGACATTGTGGATGGGGATGAGAAACTCGTAGCCGACCTGCGGGTCCAGCGAGACAACGCTGGTGATGTCCTGGGCGATCACGACGGTTTGTTGCGGGCCGTACGCCGGGGCCGATCCCCCAGGAACCACGGCCCAGACACCCACCAGGAAGATGGCCAACCCGATTGCCACACCACGCCGCACGGGTGATCCCTCCTTGACGAGCTCAGACGTTTGCCACACATAACCCGTATAATTGGACGTGAGTGTTCGGCAAAAGCCTGAAGGGCCCTGCCGGATCCGGTGGGGCCGTTACATAGGACGAGGACGCGGTGCCGGGACGGCTGAGTCCCGCGCCGGCGTTCCTCTCCCGGGCGCCCCGAGCGCGTCGCCTTGGCGGGCATCCGCGTCATGCCGCTCCGCACCGGCTCCGACCGGGAAACGGTGGTTAGGCACGCTGGACCAACGCGATGCCGCACGTGATCATCGCGAGACCGACCACGTCCCGCAACGCGACGTGCTCGGCGAGCAGGATCGTACCGAGCGCCAGGCCAAACGCCGGCGTCAAAAAGTAGTAGGCGCTCACGCGACTCGCCTCGCCGCGCGCGAGGAGGGCGAACCAGAGCAACGACGCGCCGACGCTGATCACGAGGACTAGGTAGGCGAACGACGCGACGAGCCCGGGCGTCACGACGAGCCTGAGCGGACCGTCCAGCATCGCCGCGGCGGGAATCAGGAGCACCGACGCGCTCGCGAGCTGCGCGGCGTTGACGACGAGCAGGTCGTGCCTGGACTGGATGCGTTTGAAGACGACGGTGGAGAAGACCAGCGCGACCGTGCCCGCGATGGACAACCCCACGTCGATCGGTCGGGCCGTCTGGGTGCCCGCGCGCGTTACCATCATCGCGACCACGCCGCCAAACCCCAGCGCGGTGCCGAGCGCCTTGCGCGCGCTCAACGGTTCGTCGAGCAGGCGCGGAGCCAGCAGCGCGAGGATCAGCGGATTCAGGCTCGCGATGATCGCGCCCATGCCCGACGAGAGGTGCTCGAGCGCCACGTAGTTGAGCCCCAAGTAGCAGGCGTTGGCCAACGCCCCGAGGAGCACCGGTTCGAGCCAGGCGGCCGCCGTCGTCGGCAGACGCCGGCGCATCGCGAGTGCAAGGGCGGAGAGTATCAGGGCGGCGGCGAAGAAACGGAACACCAGCATCCACAGCGGCTGCGCCTCCGTCGCCAGGATCTTGCTCGGCACGAACGCCGACGCCCACAGGAAGACGTACAGGATCGCCAGCGTCGCGCCACCCGAGCGGGCTGGGACGGCGGCGCGGCGGTCGGAGTGCGCCATGCCTCATAGCGTAGCCGCTTGTTCGCCGGGTTGCAAAGGAGCCTCGGAGACCCCCGATTGATGACGGACGCCGACGGCCTGCCGATCCCCCAGCGGTACTGGGCGATCCTGACGGTCGCCATTGCGCTCGCGATGTCGGCGCTCGACGGCGCCATCGCCAACGTCGCGCTGCCGACGATCGCCACGGACCTCCGCGCGAGCGCGGCGGCGTCGATCTGGGTCGTCAACGCCTACCAGCTGGCCGTGATGGTGTCGCTCACGTCCTTCGCGGCGCTCGGGGACATCATCGGCTACCGGCGCGTCTACGTGATGGGGCTCGCCGCGTTCACGCTGGCGTCGCTGCTGTGCGCGCTGTCACACTCGCTGGCGGGACTGGCGCTGGCGCGGGGGCTGCAGGGCTTCGGGGCGGCGGGCATCATGAGCGTGAACGCCGCCCTCGTCCGGTTCACTTATCCCCGCGCGCGGCTGGGGCAGGGGATCGGGTTGAACACGCTGGTGATCGCGACGTCGTCGGCCGCCGGTCCGACGGTGGCGGCCGGCGTGCTCGCGGTGGCGTCGTGGCCGTGGTTGTTCCTGATCAACGTGCCGCTCGGCGCCGTCGCGTTCGTCCTGGCGGTGCGCGCCCTGCCGCGCACCGAGCCCTCCGCGCACCGGTTCGACGTCGCGAGCGCCGTGCTCAGCGCGATGTGCTTTGGCCTGTTGATCGTCGGGATCGACAGCCTCGGGCACGGCTTCAGCGCCGCCGCGGTGGCCGCCGAACTGGCGGGCGCGGGTGCGCTGGGGGTAGTGCTGGTGCGGAGGCAGGCGGGGCTGCCCGTTCCCATGGTCCCGGTCGACTTGTTCAGGCGGCCGATCTTCGCGCTGTCCGCCCTCACGTCGGTGTGCTCGTTCACCGCGCAGGGGCTCGTGTTCGTGGCGCTTCCATTCTTTTTCCAGGACGTTCTCGGCCGGTCGCAGGTTGAGACCGGTCTCCTGATGACGCCGTGGCCGCTCGCGGTGGCCGCGATCGCGCCCATCGCGGGCCGCCTCGCCGACCGCCACCCCGCGGGCATCCTCGGCGGCGTGGGCTTGGCGATGCTCAGCGCGGGGCTGGTGCTGGTGGCGCTGCTGCCGGCGCACCCGGCCGCATCCGACATCGTCTGGCGCATGGGGATCTGCGGGTTCGGCTTCGGGTTCTTCCAGTCCCCGAACAACCGCGCCATCATCTCAAGCGTGCCGCGTGAGCGGAGCGGAAGCGCCGGCGGTGTCGTCGCCACGGCGCGGTTGTTGGGGCAGACGACGGGCGCGGCGCTCGTCGCGCTCGTGTTCGGGCTCATCGCCGAGCACCCGGGAGGCATGGGCCGGGGCACGACGGTCGCCGTCGTGCTCGCGGCCTGCTTCGCGGCGGTCGGCGCCGGGGTGAGCAGCCTGCGGCTGATCGAGTTCCGGGACGCGGCGTGACGTCCGGGCCCGATCCTCTTCAGCGGCTGCGGCGGCACGTGATCGACACGGCGCCGCTGCGCGAATTCCGGGAGTTCCGGCTGCTGTGGATCGGGCAGTCGGTCTCCAACCTGGGCAACCGGGTGACCCAGGTCGCGCTGGCGTTTCAAGTCTATCAGCTCACGGGATCGTCGCTCGCGGTCGGGCTGCTGGCGCTGGCCAGGGTCGTGCCGCTGCTCGCGTGCTCCTTGCTTGGCGGGGCAATCGCGGACGCGGTGGATCGGCGACGCTGGCTGCTCTGGGCCCAGACCGCCGCGGCGGCGGGCTCGCTCGCGCTGGCCGTCAACACCTTCGCGTCGCCCCGCCTCTGGGCGATCTACGCGCTGACGGCGGCGCTGGCGGCGGTGCGCGCCTTGTACTCGCCCGGGCTCGGATCGCTTGTGCCGCTCCTCGTGCCGCGCGCGCAGCTGCCCGCGGCGCTCGCGCTCAACAGCGTCTACGGCACCGCAACCTCGCTCGTCGGGCCCGTGCTCGGCGGGGTGCTCATCGCCCGCCTCGGGGTCGGGGGCGCGTACCTCGTCGATGTCGGGACGTACACGGCGGCACTGGCCGCGCTGGCGGCGATGACCCCGGTTCCGCCCGTGCGGGGCACCCCGCCGCCAGGGCTCGGATCGATCCGCGAGGCGCTGCGCTTCCTCAAAGGGCGGCCGGTGCTCCAGTCGACGTTCCTCGTCGACCTCAACGCCATGATCTTCGGGATGCCGACGTCGCTCTTTCCGGCGCTCGCCGCGCGGGCGGGAGGGGGCGCGCAGGCCCTCGGCCTCCTGTACGCCGCGCCGTACGCGGGCGCGCTGCTGGCGTCGCTGTTGAGCGGCGGGGTCGGCCGGGTCCGCCGCCAGGGGCAGGCCGTCATCGTGGCCGTGTTCATCTGGGGCGCGGCGATCGCGGCGTTCGGGTTCGCCCGCTCGCTGTGGCTCATGGCCGTTTTTCTGATTCTTGCCGGCGCGGCCGATTTCGTCAGCGCCGTGTTCCGCGACACGATCGCGCAGACGGTGGTGCCGGATGCCATGCGCGGCCGTCTGTCCGGCATGGAACAGGCCGTCGTCGCATCCGGGCCGGAGATCGGTGACATCGAGGCCGGCGTCGTCGCGTCGCTCGTGAGCATCCCGTTCTCGATCATCTCGGGCGGACTCGCCTGCATGGTCGGCGTCGGCGCCCTGGCGCTCGCCGTGCCGCAGTTTCACCGGTACGACACGCGGCGTCCAACGCCGTAGCCCCGCGGGTCCGGGATCGCCCGGACGTGGGTCTCAGCGCGGCCGCGTCTCGACCCGGCGGCGGCCAGTCCAGAGGAACCAGGTGCCCCACGCGATCAAGACGAGCGCGGCCATCTGCCCCAGCGTGAGCACGACCACCGTACGGTCGTCGCTGCGCACCAGATCCAGGAGGAACCGCAGCACGGACGAGGCGACGATCGCGGACCAGAACAGCGCGCCGTCGAACGCGCGGTGCCGCGCCCGCCCGACGATCCAGACGAGGATCGCCGCGGTGCCCGCCATCTCGTAGAGCGGCAGCGGATGGCGCGGCCCGCCCGGCAGTCCGGGCACGGCGACGCCCCACGGGAGCGAGGTCGGGTCGCCGAAGAGCTCGCCGTTCATGAAGTTGCCCCATCGCACCAGGATGATCGCCGCGAGGACCGCGGGCGCCATCGCGTCGAGGACGCGCCACATCGGCAGGCCGCGCCGCCCGCACCACCACCAGAGAAAGAGCAGTCCCGCCGCGATCGAGCCGTGAGACGCCAGCCCCGCGTACGGCGGCAGCACGGCCGCGAGCGGGTCATGCACGAACTCACCGGGGTGGGAGAGGACGTACCCGAGCCGTGCGCCCACGAGCAGCGAGGCGAGAAACGGCACGGCGAGATGCTCGGTGATCAGCGTTCGGGAGATGCCGAACCGCTCGCCGAAGCGCGCGGTGATCGGCACCGACAGAAACAAGGCGAGGCCCATCATGACGCCGTACCATCGTAGGGTGAACGCGCCGAAGTGGGCGAGGATCGGGTGCATGCAGGTTCAGTATATCATCCGATGAGACGCCGCCCGCGCGTGCGGGACGGCGGCGAAGGGGGCGCGCAACATGGGCACGGGATCGGGAACGCCGGGACGCGGATTGAACGGCAGCGCGGACGCGCTGGCGCGCCGCGACCTCGCGAGGTTTCGCGACGACACCTTCGGGGAGCGGAACTGGGGGCACAAGGGATTGCGGGCCGCGCTGCGGGGGCTGTCGCTGGAGGAAGCCCTCTGGACACCCGGGCGCGGCGTCCACTCGGTGTGGGAGCAGATCAACCACGTCGCGTACTGGAAGCGCTACGTCCTGGAGCGCGTGCACGGCCGCAGCCGACAGACGAACCAGGCGTGGCCGGCCGCGGGGCGAACCGCCGGCGATCTCCGGCGGGCGATCGTGGCGCTCGACCGGCTCCACCACGCCCTCCAACACACCCTCCTCCGGCTGTCCGCCGAGGCGTTCGAGGCAGGCGGCGGGCCGCGGTACTCGACGACGCAGTTGCTGCTCGGCGAGGCGGCGCACGACGCGTATCACACGGGTCAGATCTTCCTCACGCGAAAACTCTACCGCCAGCGCCGCCGGGCCGTGTGAGGCGCGGCCGGACCGACGCGTCGCCGCCGTGCGTTCCCTCGGGTTGTCGGCCCTGCGACCGGCTGGCTACGCCGCCACGCGCACGACTAGCTTGCCGAAGTTGCGTCCCTGCAGCAGGCCGATGAACGCGTCGGGCGCGCGCTCCAACCCCTCGACGACATCCTCTCGGTACTTCACCCGGCCGTCGCGAACCCACGCCGAGACCTCGCGGAGGAAATCGTCCCTCCGCGCGGCATGGTCGGAGATGATGAACCCGCGCACGGTGAGGCGCTTGCTGAGCACCGACGAGAGGTTGGGCCCGGGTTGTGGGAGCGCGTCGTTGTATTGGGCGATGAGACCGCACACCGGTACGCGGGCGAAATCGTTGAGCAGCGGCCAGACCGCGCGCTGGACCGCGCCGCCGACGCTCTCAAAGTAGACGTCGATGCCGTCCGGGCAGGCCCGCGCGAGCGCCTCGCCGAGCTCCGGCGCGCGGTGGTCGACGCACGCGTCGAGGCCGAGCACGTCGACGACGTACCGGCACTTCTCGGCACCGCCGGCGACGCCGACGGCGCGACACCCCTTGATCTTCGCGATCTGGCCGACCATCGACCCGACGGCTCCTGACGCGGCCGAGACGACCACGGTTTCCCCCGCGCGCGGCCGGCCGATGTCGAGGAGACCGACGTACCCCGTCATCCCCGGCATGCCGAGGACGCCGAGCGCAGTGGAGATCGGCGCGAGCGTTGGATCCAGCTTACGCAGTCCCCGGCCGGGTAGAGCCGCGTAGTCCTGCCAACCTCCCGAGCCGACGACGACGTCGCCGACGGCAAAGCCGGGATCGCGTGTGGCGACGACCCGGGCGACGGTGCCGCCGACCATGACCCCACCGATCGGTACCGGCCTGGCGTACGATTTCCGGTCGCTCATCCGGCCCCGCATGTAGGGATCGAGGGAGAGCCACAGCGTGCGGGTCAACACCTCGCCCTCACCCGGTTCCGGGATCGGACGTTCCTCCATCGCAAAGTTCGTCGCTGCCGGCAGCCCGTCGGGGTGGCTCTTGAGCACGATTTGCCGGTTGACAGATGATCCTCCCATGGATCCCCTCCGCGGTGAAGTCCGCTTGCGTGCGGTCGAGCTTGGTGCAACGTACGCATTGCACGGTCATCGTTTGGTCTCCTGTGCGCGCAACGCCGTGCCGAGGGATGACATGTCGCCGACCGATCCGCACGCCGGGATCGTCGAACGACGACATCTGTTTCTTTCGCTTCTCTTTCTTGACATGGTCGGGAGCGCGTGCTAACGTAGGCTCAAACTTCATAGCAACCCTTATCAAGAGTGGTCGAGGGACGGGCCCGATGACACCCGGCAGCCTACCAGGTACCCGCCTGGTGTGGTGCTAATTCCCGCGGAAGATCCAATTCCGGTAGATAAGAGGGAGGAATCCCCCTCGGAGTTGGACGGGGATTTTTTGTTGTGCGCGTGCGATGATTCTGAGCCTGCGGCCGGTCGCCTGTTCCCGTCGAGGGAACAGCCAACCTGCGATTGGCTGGAGTGAAAGGGGAGGGGAGAGATGGGAGTTGTCGGGCTCGCGTGCCGGGAGTGCGGGAGGCGCTATCCGGTTGAGCCGATTTTCGTATGCGAGCACTGTTTCGGCCCGCTGGAAGCGCAGTATGACAACGGAGACCTGAGCGGTCCCGCTCTTCGCGACAGCATCGAACGCGGTCCGGCATCGATCTGGCGTTACGAAGCGTTGCTGCCCGCGACGCGCGTCCCGGAATGGGACCTCGCGCCCGGGTTCACCCCGCTGGTGCGCGCGGACCGCCTCGGCCGCGCGATCGGGCTCAACCAGCTCTACGTCAAGAACGACACGCGAAACCCCACGTGGTCGTTTAAGGACCGCGTGGTCGCGGTCGCCCTCGCGGCATCCCGGTGGTTCGGGTTCGACGTGCTCTCCTGCGCTTCGACCGGCAACCTCGCGAACGCGGTTGCCGCCCACGCGGCGAAGGCGGGCATGCGCGCCGTCGTGTTCATCCCGAAGGGCATCGAACGCGCCAAGGTGGTGACGACCTCGGTGTATCGCCCGATGGTCGTCGAGGTCGAGGGCACCTACGACGACGTGAACCGGTTGTGCCTCGAGATCGGGGAAGAGCACCGCTGGGCGATCGCCAACGTAAACCTTCGTCCCTACTACTCTGAGGGCGCGAAGACGCTCGCCTTCGAGGTCGCCGAGCAACTCGGATGGAAGGCCCCGGACCGGGTGGTCGTGCCGATCGGCTCGGGGAACATGTTCATGAAGATCCACAAGGGGTTTGAGGAGTTTCAGCGGCTCGGGGTCATCCCCGAGCACACCGTCCGCATGACGGCCGCGCAGGCGGAAGGGTGCGGGCCGGTGGCGACCGCCTATCGCAACGGCGCCGAGGCGGTGATCCCGGTCCGGCCGAACACGATCGCGCATTCGCTCGCGATCGGCAGTCCCGCCGACGGCGGGTACGTGTTGGATGTGATCCGGCGTACCGGCGGCGCCGCGGAGGCGGTGACCGACGCGGAGGTCGTGGACGCGATCCGGCTCCTCGCGGAGACCGAAGGCCTGTTCACGGAACCGGCGGGTGGCGTTACGGTCGGCGTGCTGCGTAAGCTGGCGCAGGCCGGGGTGATCGGTCCCGATGAGGTGACCGTGGCCTATATCACCGGCATCGGCCTGAAGGCGATCGAGGCGGTGGAGCAGGTGGTGGCGGCGTCGATCACGATCAAGCCGACGCTGCGGTCGTTCGAGGAGCACGTGCTCGCGCCGGCGGGTGCCTAGCCGAACGCGGTTCTGGGTGGAGGTGAGGAGATGGCGGCACACGTACGGATCCCGACCCCGCTGCGCCGGTTGACGAAGGGCGAGCGCATCATCGAGGTCAACGGCGGGGATTTGGGACAGGCGATCGACGAGCTCGAGCAGCGGTACCCCGGTATTCGGGAGAAGCTCCTGGACGAGCGGGGCGAGGTGCTCCGGTTCGTGAACATCTTTGTCGACGAGCAGGACATCCGGTTCCTCGCCGGTCTGAAGACCCCGCTCGGCGCCGGCGCGGAGGTGTCGATCGTTCCGGCGATGGCGGGCGGAGCCGGCTAGACACGACCGTCGGTTCGCGCGCGTTCTTCGACTGATCGAGGCGGCGGCGCCTATGGGTGCCGCCGCCTCGTCTCCTGTGGCGCGCACGATCGGAGACGCGCGGCGCGTCTCCCGCCGCGCGCGGACCGCTAGGGAGGGGTGTGGCCCGCGCCGAATGCCCTGACGGTGATGCGCGTGGTCTCGGAGGCCCTTCGTGCGTAGCTCCCCAACGCGGCGATCCCTGTCGGGCGCGGAGGCGCCGTGAGTCGGAAGTCCGCGCCGCACAGGCCGCGCCGGGCGTCGTCCGACGCAGCGGCCCGGGTCGAGGCGCTCCGGGATCGCATCCGTCGTCACGCCTACTTGTACCACGTGCTCGACAACCCCGAGATCTCGGACGAGGCATACGACGCGCTCATGCAGGAGCTTCGGAAGCTGGAGGCCGCCCACCCCGACTTGGTCACGCCCGACTCCCCGACGCAGCGGGTCGGCGCGCCGCCGAGCGAGGCGTTCCGCCCTGTCGTCCACCCGCAGCCGATGCTCAGCCTCGCCAACGCGTTCGACGAGGACGATCTCCGGGCGTGGCACCGGCGCGTCGAAACGAGTCTCGCCGGCCAGACCGTCGCGCTCGACTGCGAGTTGAAGTTCGACGGCGCCGCGATCTCGCTGGTCTACGAGCACGGCGTGTTTGCGCGGGGCGCGACGCGGGGAGACGGCGTCCGGGGCGAAGACGTGACGGCCAACCTGCGCACGGTCGAGTCGCTGCCGCTGCGCCTTCGGCGGGAGTCGGACCCGCCGTCGTTCGTCGAGGTGCGCGGCGAGGTGTATCTGCCGAACCAGGCCCTGGACGCGATCAACGAAGAGCGCGTCGCGGCGGGGGAGGTCCCGTTCGCCAACACTCGCAACGCCGCGGCGGGCTCGCTGCGGCAGCTCGACCCCGCGGTGACCGCGCGCCGGCCGCTCGCGCTGTTCGTGTATCAGCTCGGCGAGGTGCGGGGCCGTCGGTTTCGCTCGCATTGGGAAAGCATGGCGTGGGCCCGGGAGGCTGGATTTCCGGTGAACCAGCACGGGCGCCAGGCCGCGTCCATCGACGATGTGCTGGCGTATGTCCGGGCATGGACCGAGCGCCGCGCCACGCTGCCGTACGGGACGGATGGGGTTGTCGTCAAGGTGGACTCGCTCGACCAACAGGCCGAGCTCGGGGCGACGAGCCAGGCGCCTCGGTGGGCGATCGCCTACAAGTTCCCGGCCGAGGAGGCGGAGACGCGGGTGCGCGACATCTTCGTGCAGGTGGGCCGCACCGGCGCCCTCACGCCGGTTGCCGACCTGGAGCCGGTGCGGGTGTCCGGGGTTATCGTGCGGCGCGCGACCCTGCACAACGAGGACGAGATGCGGCGCAAGGACGTCCGCATCGGCGACGCCGTCGTGGTGCGGCGAGCCGGCGAGGTCATTCCCGAGGTCGTGCGGGTGCTGACCGAGAAGCGGACCGGCGCGGAGCGTTCGTTCGAGATGCCGCAGCGCTGCCCCGTGTGCGGCTCGCCGGTGGAGCGGCGCCCCGGCGAAGCCACCTGGCGTTGCACCGGGGGCGCGGTGTGCCCGGCCCAGATCCTGGAACGGCTGATCCACTTTGCGTCCCGCGACGCGCTCAACATCGACGGCGTGGGCCCGAAGATTCTCCAGCAGCTCCTGGACCGAGACCTGATCGCCGATCCCGCGGATCTGTTCAGGTTGACGCGGGAGCAGGTGCTGACCCTCGACCGCATGGCGGAGAAGTCCGCGGACAACGCGATCGCCGCGATCGACCGCGCTCGCCGGACATCGCTGGCGCGGCTGTTGTACGGCCTCGGGATCCGGCACGTGGGGGTTCACGTTGCGGAGGTCCTGGCGGAACACTTCGGCGACATCGACCGGCTCGCCGCCGCGTCGGCCGACGAGGCGAGCGCGATCCCGAACGTCGGGCCGACGATCGCGGAGAGCGTCGTCGAGTTCTTCGCGCGCCCGGCGACGCGCAAGCTGCTGCGCAAGCTGCGGGACGCCGGCGTGCGGATCGAGGCTCCCCCGCGCACGGGAGGCCGGCTGGCGGGGAAGGCATTCGTGTTCACGGGTACCCTGGACCGGTTCTCGCGCGGTGAGGCCGGCGAGCGGGTCAAGGCGCTCGGCGGCACGGTGAGCGAGAGTCTGAGCGCGCAGACGAACTATCTCGTGGCGGGGGACGCGCCGGGGAGCAAGCTGGAGCGGGCGCGCAAGCTCGGCGTGACGGTGCTCACTGAGTCGGAGTTTCTCGCGCTTGTGGGAGGGGAGTAATGGCGGGACGACGCGGGCGCGGGACCAGACGGCGGGCGATGAAGCGAGGCGGGGTATGGTGGGTGCTGGCGTTGGCGGCACTCGCCGCCGCCGTCGTGATCGGCGCCCGGGTTCTGCATGTGGCCGGGCCGCCTCCGACGTCGCGGGCGGGGATGGATCTGTTCTTCGTCCGGTACTCGGACGGCGGCCGGACCGGCGGGTTGGTCGCGGTCCAGCGTCCTGCCGTCTCGGGCGTGGCCGACGCCCGCGTGGAGGCGGCGCTCCGCCGACTGCTGGTCGGGCCGTCCGCCGCGGAGCGGGCGAAGGGGATTGTCAGCGAGGTCCCGGCCGGCACCGGTCTCCGGCGCGTGACCCTGAGCGGCGGCGTTGCGACCGTGGATCTGACGGCCGCGTTCTCCGCCGGCGGCGGCAGCACGAGCATGCTGGCGCGCGTCTGGCAGGTCGTGTACACGGCGACGCAGATCCCCGAGGTTCACGCGGTTCAGATACTGATCGGCGGACGTCACGTGCGGGCGCTCGGCGGCGAAGGGGTGATGATCGACCGCCCGATCGAACGGCCCGCGTCGATGCCGGCGTTCTGACCGCGACGCTCGCCGCAGCGGTCCTGGCCGGACGCTCCGCGCCGGTTCGTCCTTGTGACATGCCGGCGTGGCAGGGACGTCTTCGCCGCTGGGAGAATAGCCGGGCGATGCCCAAGGAAGTCTTCGCTGAAGACATCGAGCGCTTGATCGGAGCCCTCGACGGCGTCGTCGCCGTCCGCGTCTTCACGACACGCGGCGGGGAAATCGCGCAGGTGTACGTGACGGTGGATCCCGCCGCGGACGTGCGCGCCGTGCGGCGCGGCGTCGGTACCGCGCTCGTGTCGTCGTACGGCATACCGATCGAGCCCTGGCGCATTCAGATCGCGCAGCCGCGCACGGGGCCGGCCGCGGGCGCGCTGTCCCCGTTTCGCGTGCTGCGGGTCGACGAGGCCGTAGGGGCGGCCGAGATGACGGCGGTGGTCCAGCTCGCGTGGACGCGCGGCGGGGGAGAGCGCGTCGTGTCCGGCCGGGCCCGGGGTCCGGTCGGTTCCGCCCACCGCCTCCGCACGCTCGCCGCCGCCACGGTCGACGGGGCGCGAGAGGCGTTGGATCCGGCCTACCGGAAGATCACGGCGCAGGACGCCTCGCTGGTGACGTTCTCCGGGCGGCCGACGGTGCTCGTCGGCATCTCGGTGACCACGCCGCGGGGCGACGTGTGCGCGTTTGGGATCGCGCAGGAAGACGCGTCGTCGGACGCGGTGGTCGCCGCGACCCTGGACGCGGTGGCGAAGCTGTCGGTGCAAGTGGCGGCCGTCGCGTCGTTGCCGGACGACCGCCGGGCCAAGCTCGAGGCGATGCGCCGGTATGTCGAATCTGCCGAGCGCGCGCCGTCTCCGGGCGACCGGGCAGGGCCTGTCGCCTCGGGGGGAGGCTCCGGCCGGGACGGCGTGCCGCAGGCCGGTCTCGGAGCGCCCCCCAGAGCCGGCGAGTCCGCCGCGGGCGGTGGCCCCGGGGCGTTCCACGGGGCGCCGGAGCGCATGTACATGCGCCAGGCGCGCGCGTTCGCCGAGCGTGCGACCTCGGCGCAGGCTGCCGAGTTGCCGAACGGCGAGGATCCGGACGGGTCGCGTGTGTTTCAGCAGATCCGGCCCGCGCAGAAGGGAGTGACGGCGATGGCCGTGCGTCAGGACCTCCCGCACGTCGGGGCCGTTCCATCGGGCCCGGGTCGTCTCTCGATCGAGGAGGTGTTGTATCAGTCGCTGATCGCCAACCGCACGCCGGTGCACGTCCGCTGCCGCGACGGCTACGAGCTGCACCCCGCGGTGCTCCGGGACGTCGACGCCGACAGCGTGCTGCTCGAGGTGAACGGCGCAACCGAACTGGTGTACAAGCACGCCATTCTCTCGATCCGTCCGCTGACGGATCCCCGGGCGGAGGCGTAACCCCGCCGGTGTCGAACGGCCGCGAGGCCCGTCTGGCGGAGTTGCGCGCCCGCCGGGCCCGCCTGGAGGCGGGCGGGGGCCCGGAGCGCGTTGCGCGCCAGCACGAGGCCGGCAAGCTGACCGCGCGCGAGCGCCTGGCGGAGCTGCTGGACCCCGGCACCTTCGTGGAGCTTGACCGGTTCGTGGCCCATCGCGCTACGGCGTTCGGGATGGACCGGGTCGAGGCGCCCGCGGACGGCGTCGTCACGGGCTACGGGGCGATCGGCGGTCGCCTCGCGTACGTGTTCTCGCAGGACTTCACGGTGCTCGGTGGGTCGCTCGGCGAGGGGCACGCGCAGAAGATCTGCAAGATCATGGACCTCGCGATGCGAAACGGCGCGCCGGTGATCGGCCTCAACGACTCCGGGGGCGCCCGCATCCAGGAGGGCGTCGCGAGCCTCGGCGGGTACGCTGAGATCTTTCTCCGGAATACGCTCGCCAGCGGCGTGATCCCGCAGATCTCCGCGATCATGGGGCCCTGCGCCGGCGGCGCGGTGTACTCGCCCGCGATGACCGACTTCGTCGTGATGGTGCGCGACACCTCCTACATGTTCATCACCGGTCCCGACGTCATCAAGGCGACCAC
>DASQGM010000158.1:0-19788 GCA_035632615.1 bacterium
ACCGTGGCCGGGTCGGACGATCCCACCCATCTGGTCCGACGCCGTCGCATTAGCCGGTACCTCACGTGGCGCAACCGGCGGGCGGGCAGCACCACCTGCCCGCTGTACCGATTCCGCTCCATCAAGTTGGATGGGCACTAGAAGAGGAAGATGCCGAAAACCTTCGCCACCGTTGAGATCTGATCGTGTTGTGATATGCTGTAGCCATCTTCCACGGCAGGGACCGGGAACGCGCGTGCACCGAGTCAGCCGTCCATCGATTGCCGCAGCAGTACCTCGCAAGGTGCTTCCCGTTTTGGAAGCGGCCCTCGCCGCCCTCATCTTCGCGCTTGCCGGTACGGTCGAGCCCGCGGTACCGAGCGCACCGGCGCCCCGTGTCACGTTGCAGGCGTTGCAGGGTCAGGGCCGGCTCGCGCTGGTTTGGGAATCCCGTCTCTACGTGGCGGACGGGACGGTCGGCACGCTCCGCGAAATTCCGTCGACCGATGTTGCGGCGACCCCGACGTGGTCCCACGATGGGCACTGGCTCGCGTACCTTCGGCTCCCGGGCGGAGACGCCGCGACCGGTGAGGCATGGATTGCGAGCGCCGACGGCGGGCAGCGCTACCGTGTCGGCCAGGCTGCTGCGGTGCGGCGGGGTGCCCTGGCATGGTCGCCGACGGCCGCAACATTCGCGGCCGTCCTTCAAGACTCCCCGGGACAGTCGGGGCTGTGGCTCGCGAGCCCGGGCGGCACTGCGAGACCGCTGCGCGGCGCCGGCAACACGGTGACGTCGTTTGCGTGGTCACCCGATGGCGAAACGATCGCCTACGTCGCGACGGTCTCGTCACCGACGCGGCACGACGTGGTGAGCACGATTCGACCGCGCGACGGCCACATCGTCAGGTGCTTCGCCGCGCCGGCCAATACGGCGGTCGAACTCGCGGGATGGTGGCCCAATGCGCGCGGGCTCGTATTCTGGCTGGATCCGGACTACTCGCAGTCCCTCGCCACAGACGGCCTCGACCTATTCGCATTCGCGTTGGGCGGATCCGGGGGCCGCGCGCTCGCGGGCACGCTGCCGTACCGGGATTGGTTGTCGTGGGCTCCGGACGGCCATTCGCTGCTGCTGGTAGAGGGCGGCGGCCGCGAGGCGTGGCAGGGGAAACATCTGGCGGTGTGCGACGTCGAGCGGGGGACGTGCCGACGCATCCCGCAACCCGTCGACGACGTCTCCGTAGACCCGGCGTGGGCGCCCAACGGCAGCATGATCGCGTTCGTCCGCGCGCGGGAGCACGCCGGTTCGTCCGGCGACCCGCAGACCGGCGTCAACTGGACCAACACGCGGGCGCTGTGGCTCGCCTCGCCCGACGGGTCCGGCGCGCGCGAGCTCTCCTACGTGAGCGGCGGCGTCTTTGCCCCCGCGTGGTCCGCGGACGGCCGCGCCCTTCTGTTCTGGCAAGACGACGCGCTGTGGCTTTGGCGATCCAGATCAAGCGATGTGGTCCGGATTGTCGGTCCGTTCTCTCGGCACGCCGCCCCGACGGACTTCTTCGGACACGTGTCGTGGACGGACATCGTGTCCTGGTCTCGCCGGTGACCCGGGGCACGCGGGCCGATGTGAGCCCGATCGCAGGTCCAGGATCCAGCGTCGCGCGGCACGCGCGCAGCGAGGACGAGGAGTGTGACAAGATGGGGACACCGCTCAAGGTAAGGACGGCGCTGCCGTGCACCGCGGCCGCGGAGCTGATCAATCAGGTGTCGCTCGGCCTGATGCACGGAACGCTGGCCGTCCGGTCCAGCGAGCAGCGACACGTGTACCACCTCGGCCAGGTGATCCGACTCGAAATCCGCGCGGAGGAGAACGACCGCGAAGGGTCGATGCAGATCAGCCTGCAGTGGCGGGTGCCGCTCAGCGTCACCACGTCGCCGTAGCCGGCGCGAGGACCCCGAAGTCGCGAGTCCGCCGTCAGGCCGCGCGGAGCACGCTGGACCGCGACGCGCACGCCACGAGCGTCGTCACCCCGGCGCGCCGACGGCGAACATCGGGTCCGACGGGTTCGTCGCCGGGGTCGTCACCGTAAACAGCACCACGCCAGTCGCCGGGGCGGTGATCTCGGCGAGACGCGCTCCGAAATAATCCCGCGTCTCTCCGACACGTTGCCCCTTCGTCACGAGGTCGCCCGGCGCGACCTCGGGATAGAACAGGCCGGTGTGCGAGGATCTGACCCAGTGCATCTCGGTCAGCACCGTGATCGGGTCCACCGGCTCGGGCGCGCCGGGCGTGATCTTGAGATGCCGCAGGACGTTTCGAAGGCCGCGCAAGTGGATCTCCAACGCGTCCGGCTGCAACAGCCCCTGCCCGCCCGCCTCCGTGAGGATCGCCGGGATCCCCCGCTGCGCGGCCGCGGAGTACGTCCCGCCGGACACGCGCCCGCGGACGACGTACCCGATACCGTACACGCGCGCGAGATCGAGCGCCACGGCGTCCACGTCGGCCGCTCCGGACTCGAGGAGAATCGTAAACGGCAGCAGCGCCTCGTTGATGTCGCCGCCGTGCAGGTCGACGTAGAACTGGCCGCGGGCGATCACCTCGGTGAACAGCGTGTGCGCGAGACGCTCGCTCGCGGTTCCGTCCGGGCTGCCCGGGAACACGCGGTTGGGATTCTTCCCGTCGAGCGGGCAGATGTAGATGTTGCGCCCTTGGAAGGACGGCACGTCCACGATGTGGACCACGACCACCTGACCGCGTACCTCTCTCGGATCGAGGGCCGCGGCCGTACGAATCGCAGCCTCGATCCCAGGATACTCACCGCCGTGGACTCCCGCGGTGATGCTGAGGCGCGGCCCCGGCGCAGCGCCGTTCACGACGGTAACCGGCATCCGGATCGGCGTGCCCGGAACGTCCAAGTAGCCGGTCGCCTTCATCCCCGGCGCCGCCTCCGCGGACCCTACGACAATCGTCTGTCCCGCCATGCCGCCCCTCCTCGCTCCGACCCTAGACCGGCGACGTCGCCGCGCCGAGCCGGGCCCACAGCGCTCCCACCGATACGGGTTCGAGCGCGATCTGAAACATTTCGGCGAACGTCCGCGCCACCACGGGCCGCACCTCGTCGAGCGCGACCGGGCGCCCCAGGACGCGCGTCATCGAGGTCACCGGCTTGTTGAGCCCGCACGGGTTGATCAACTCGAAGTGCAACAGCGCCGGGTCCACGTTCAACGCAAACCCGTGCATCGTCACGCGACGCTTCACCGCGACGCCGATCGCGGCGATCTTTGCCCCGCCGACCCAGACGCCGGGAAACCCGCGCATCCGTTCCGCGACGATCCCCCACGGGGCGAGCGAGGCGATCAGCGTCGCCTCCAGGAGCCGGACGTACCGGACGACATCCTCGTCGAGCGCGCGCAGGTCCAGGATCGGATACCCGACGAGCTGGCCCGGCCCGTGGTACGTGACGTCCCCGCCGCGCTCGACGTGGTGCACCTCAATGCCATGCGCGCTGAGAAGATCCGTCGAAGCCAGAATGTTCGACGCGCGGCCCGCGCGGCCCACCGTGATGACAGGCGGATGCTCCACGTTGAGCACGACGTCCGGCACCCGCGCCGCCTGGCGCGCAGCCAGCAGCGTGCGCTGCAGCGCCCACGCCTCGCCGTAGGCCATGCGCCCGCATTCGACCAGCCACGCGACCCGCATCGGCACGACGGTCAGCGGCGCCCCGGCCGCGCCCACGCGGCGAGCACGATGATCCCCGCAACGAACAGGACGATCTCGAGGACGGCGTACGCCGTGTGGAGCGGCCGGATCGCCGCATACCGGGGATCATGCGGGGCCCGATGCACGAAATCCAGGCCGTGCGCGAGGCGCGTGATCGCCGGGGTCACATACGTCGCCTGCGCAACCACCACCGCGAGCATGAGCACCAGCAGCCAGATCGTCCACCGGGCGCTCTGCGCCAGCAGCGCCGCGGCGAGCGTCACCAGGGCGAGCGCGAGCTCGATCCGGTTGAACCGCTCGAACAGCGCCTGGCCGAGGCGCACCGCCTGGTTCCGATCGAGCAGCGCGAAGCGCGCCGGTGCGTCGACGAAGTCGAGCATCGCCATGCCGCCGATCCAGAACGCGAGCGCGAGGGTCCGGACGATCCCGGCCAGCTGGAGCATCACCGTTAGGCTAGCCAACCCCACATGACCTGTCAAGAATTGGGAACGACGCGTCCGCGACCCACGCCGCGCCGAGTACCCAGCAGGACTCCCGCCGGGCGGAGGTAACTCTACTCCACGGTGAACACCATGACGACCCACGACATCGCCAAAGTCGAGCGCACCGAGATGTATCTCAAGAGTGTGCTCACGATCGCCCAGGCCGGTCACCGCGTCACCACGTCTCGGGTGGCCGAGGCGATGGGCGTCTCAGCCCCGTCGGCCTCGGAGATGCTGAAGCGGCTCGAGCACCTCGGGTACTTGGAAGGGTCCGCCGAGGGCACGCGGCTCACCACCACGGGGCTGGGCATCGCCACGCAGGTCGTCCGCCGCCTCCGGCTCGCCGAGCGGCTGTTGACGGACGTCCTCAAGATGGACCTCCAGGACGTGTACGACGAAGCGTGCAAGATGGAGCACGTGATCAGTCCGCAGGTCGAGGCTCGCCTCGACGACGTGCTCGGTCATCCCGCGACGTGCCCTCACGGGCACCCGATCCCCGCCCGGGACGGCGTGCTCCCGCCGCGGCGGGACCGGACGCTCGCCACGCTCGCGCCCCACACTCCGGGACGCGTGACGGCGCTTCCCGAAGAGCGCACCGACCTGCTCAAGGTCTCGCTCGCCACGGGACTGCGGCTCGGTGTCGAGGTGAGCGTCGAGGCCTCCGCGACACCCCGAGGACCGCTGATTGTGCGGACGGACGGCATCCGCCGAACCGTCGCCAGGGACGCGGCCGCGCAGGTCTGGGTCGTCCCGGCTAGCGGGACGGAAGCGTGACGGACGGCGGCGAGCCGGCCCCCGGTGCCGCCTCGAAATAGGGGCGCGGCCGAAAGCCGCGGGCGGCGGCGATGAGCGACGACGGCACCTTCAGCACCAGCGTATCGTACGTCAACACGCGGTCGTTGTAGCGGCGGCGCTCCACGGCGATCCTATTCTCGGTGCCCGCCAGTTCGTCCATGAGCCCCGCCACGGTGTCGTTGCTGCGCAGCACCGGCGAGGCCTCGACGACCGCGACGAGCCGTCCGAGAGGCTGCTGGAGCGCTTCCGCAGCGCGAACGCGGTCCGGCGTCCCGGCGGGCGTCGCCAGGTACGCGGCTCGCGCCCGGGCCACGGCGTCGAGCACGGTCCGCTCCTGCGCGAGATACCCCCGGAGCGCGGCCACGAGCGCGGGGACGAGGTCGACGCGCCGCTGGTACTGGACCTCGACCTGCGCCCACTGCGTGTTGACGGCCTGGCGCGCCTGCACCAGGCGGTTGTAGGTGGTCGCGGCCCACGCGCCCACGGCAAGTGCGAGCGCCGCGACGACCAGCGCCACGAACGCGGGGCCGCGCAGCGGGCGCGGAGCACGACCGTTCATCAGGTCAGGGGCGGTCGCGCGCGGTTCGCACCACGTGCCCCAGCGCTTCGACGGCGCGCAAGACGGCCTCACCGAAGCGTCCGTGACGCAACTGCGGAGCCATGACATCCGAGATGATCCGCTCGGCCGTCTCGCGGGTGACGACGTCCTGCAGCCCCCGTCCCACCTCGATACGGACGAGACGGCGGTCCACGACAACAAGCACGAGGATGCCGTTGTCGCGCCCGTGCTTGCCGACACCGAGGTGGTTGAAGTACGCGGTCGCGAACGCCTCGACTTCGTCCACGTGCGACACGATCAGTGCGGCGATCTCGGCGCCGGTATCGCGCTCGATCTCCTCGACGATGGACCGGAGGCGCGCTTTCTCCGCGCGACTCAGCGCGCGGTGAGGATGCCGCTCCACGATCACCAGCCTCCCGTGGCGCCGCCGCCGCCCGAGGCGCCGCCGCCGAACCCGCCAAACCCGCCGCCGCCCGAAAATCCCCCGCTACCCCATCCGACGCCCGGTCCCACGACCCAGGGGACGAACATCCCGGTTCCCCCGCCTCGCGATACGTGCTTCTCGCGGTAGCCGCAGCGGGGACACGCCCAGACCTGCACCGCCCCCACAGTGTGCGCCTGAACCGGGGCCGAGGGCACGAGCGGTGTGCCACACCGCGGGCAGCGTTTCGCCTGGCGACGGCCGAGCGCCAACGAGATCACGAGGAACGCCACGAACAGCGCGACGGGAAGCAACCCGAGGCCGCCCCCCGTGCTGCGCACCGGCTGCCGCGGCGCGGCGGACGGCGCCCCGGGCGCGCCCGACGACGCGCCGCCGATCAGACGCTGCAGTGCATTCACCGCGGCGTCCACCCCGTCCGCATAGCGCGCGGCGCGAAACGCCGGCGCGATATCGTCCCGGATGATCGCGCCGGCATCGGCGTCCGTGACCTTGCTCTCGAGTCCGTAGCCGACCTCGATCCGCACCTCGCGCTCGCGGAGCGCGATCAGCAGCAGCAGCCCGTTGTCCTTACCCTTGCGACCGACCTTCCAGGCCTCCTCCAACTGCGCGGCAAAGTCGTTGATCGGAACGCCGCCGAGGTCCGCGAAGATGGCAACGGCGATCTGGTTGCCGGTCGCCTGATCGTACGCGGCCAGTCGCGTGTCGAGCGCATTTCGCGCGGCCGGATCGAGCAGGTGCGCGAAGTCGTTCACGTACCCGGTCGGACGGGGAAACACCGGCGCACCCGCCGCCGCGAGCGCCACCGAGGCCCAGACCGCACCGCACACCGCCAACGCGGCCGCAAAGCGACGCCATCCCACACGCGGGCACGTGCGCCTCGCGGCCATGTTCAGGGCTGAGGCGTGAGGTTGACGCGTGGCGCCTGCTCCGCGCCGGGCTGCGCCTGGAAGTAGGGCCGCGGATGGAACCCGAGACTACCGGCGATCAGCGTAGTCGGAAACGACTGCACCATCGTGTCGTACGCCTGCACGGACGCGTTGTACCCGCGGCGCGCGAACGCGACCTCGTTCTCGGTCGACGCGAGCTGGCGCATCAGCGCCTGCACCGTCTCGTTGCTCCGCAGCACGGGATAGTTCTCGACGATCACGAGCAGGCGCGCGATGGCGCTCTCGTACTGGTTCGCCGCCTCGACGCGCTCGGGGGTACCGGCCTGCGTGCCCGCGTAGTGCGTGCGCGCCTGGGCGATCGCACCGAACACCGCGCGCTCCTGCGTGAGCGTGGCCCGAGTCGCCTCGACCAAATTGGGAACGAGGTCGAACCGCCTCTGCAGCTGCGTCTCCACCTCGGCCTGCGCCGCGCTGACCTGCTGGTTGGCCTGCACGAGCCGGTTGTACGTACCGGCCACCGTCGAGTAGACGATCACCCCGACGAGGGCGAGTCCCAGAACGACGACCGTCGCGACGCGCATGCTCTCTCCTCTCAAGCCCGGATCCGGATCGGATGGGTACGTGCCCGCCAGGCCCGGCACTTCAGCGTAGCACACCACGCACGAGGTGCAAACCTGCACGCGGCTCGCGCGCCAGTCACGAGGGAACCCGACGGGACTATCGGGACGACGCCGGGAGCAGGCCGAGGCGTTCCGCCACGAGCACGGCCAGCGGCGTATCGGTCGCCACGTCCGCCGGCACGCCCAGTGAGGCAAGTTTTTCGCGGATGCGCGCAAGCGCGGCGGCGGGATCGGTGCCCTCGACCTCGACTTCGCTGGTCCACCCGAGGTCCTCTACCCGTTCGTAGATGGCCTTGCCGAGGCCGGGAAGATCGCAGATTCCGCACTCCGACTTGACTACGTCCATCCAGCGGGTAAACCCCAACGCCTCGCAGACGCTCGCACAGTCCTCGACCGTGCCGTGGTGCAACCGGAGCTTGCCGTCGGGGAGCAGCGAGCGCTTGCACGTCAGCCCGCCGGCGCGGACGACCTCGATGCGGGTCAGCAACAACTCGCTCTCCCGGACGGGCTCCCGCCACTCTCGCACGCGCAGCGCATGCGTGCGGGCGTCCCACGACCAGTGTGTCGGGCGGAAGTAGTGATCGGTGAACGCGTACCGTTCCTCTCCGCTTGCCCCAAGCGTCCGCAGGCGTGCCCGAAACGCCTCGATGTCGGGAATCAGAAACCGCACCTCGCACTCGAAGGGAGCGGTCACGATCCGACCGGAACCACCTACGCGGCCCAGGCGGATAGGGCTGGGGTCAACCGGAGCCCCGCGCTCGGGTCAAGCTTGGTCCGCAGTCTCTCGAGCGCCTTGTCGAGCTGGCTGTCGTGCCCGAGGTTCATCGCGTCGGTGGTCAGGACTTCGGGATCGTCCGGCGTCACGCCGTGCCCCTCGAGCCGTGCGCCGTGACCGCTCCACACGCGGGCGACCGTGATGGCCATCCCGGCGCCCTCCGGAAGATCCACGGTGATCCCGATCTCGACGGCGCCCGCGGTCCGCGCGCCGGTGACCACGGCGCGCGACTGTTCCTGCAGCGCCGCGGTTAGGAGCTCCGCCGCGGATCCGGTTCCCTCGTCCACGAGCACCACGAGGGGCGTCGCCGCCGGCACGATCGGTGGATCGGACGTCTCGAGCAGCATGTCGCGGCCGCTGCGCGTGCGCAGCCGGATGTACGGCGAGCGTTGGGGGAGAAGCGCGGCCGAGACGTCCCTGAGCTCGTCCACCAGGCCGCCGGGATTCCCCCGGAGATCCAGGACCATCGCGCGCATGCCGCTGCGCCTGAGCCCGAAGATCGCGTCGCGGAACGCGGCCCCGGTGCCCTGTACGAATTCGTAGATCTTCACGTACCCGATGCCGCCGTCCAGCAACCGGCTGGTCACGCGGGGCACGTGGATCGGAGCGCGCATGACGCGCAGATCGATGGAGCCCGTCTGACCGGGACGATCAACGGTCAACACCACGGAGGACCCGGCGGTTCCGCGGACCATGGCACTGACCGCGTCGTCCGCGAGACCGGTGGTCGTCTGTCCGTCCACGGCCACCACCCGGTCGAACGTACGCACCCCGGCGGCGCTGGCCGGGCTGTCGGGGTACACTTCGCTCACGTAGAACCGGCCGTCGCGGGCGAGCAGCTCGATCCCGATGCCGGTAAACGCCGCGGCCCCACTCTCGCGCCGCTGCTCCTCCTGGTACACGGAGGGTGGGATGAACGCCGTGTGAGAATCGTGGAGGCTCTCGAGCATGCCCGCGACCGCCGCGTAGGCGGCCTCGGTGGGCGCATGCTCTCCGTGCGCCTGGCTCAAAATCTCGTCGAAGCGCTGCGTGAACAGCCGGGCCGCCTCCGCGGCGTCGACGTCGGCCGGAATCGACCCGCCGAACGGCACGGCGTGGAACTGATCCCGAGCGCTGTCCAAGGCGGCGTTGAGCATCGTCGGGACGGAGAGCGGATCCACGTAGTGCGTCTCCAGCGTGCGGAGCGCCGCCAGCACAAACTGCGCATCCGCGGCTTCCGCTCGAGGCGCCCCCGGCATCGCCAGCATGACGGCGACCACCCCGACAAGCACGGCGGACAGGACCCGGAAACGCATCATGCGCTGCTCCCCCTCACGGTGGACGATCGGCGCCGTCGGGCTCCGGACGGCGCCACTAGTACATCACGCTACCACTCATGATCCCCGCCGGCAAGGCGCGATTCTCGCCGCGGCCGGCGGGGCGTCTCCGGGTCCGCCGTCAGCTCGCACCCGGGAACGCGCCGGTCAGGATCGGCGTTGTCGTCGGCTGCGGCGAACCGCCAGGCCCCGGCTCAACCGAGATCGCGATCGCCCGGTACCGGGCAAAGTCGCCGCCGATGCCGACGAAGGTGGTCGCGGTCTGCCCCGCCTGGAACACGCCGGCGCTCTCCGGGCGAGGGCCGGCGATCAGCCACACCTGGTACACGCGCCCCGGCCCGAGCGGCTGCAGCCCGCTGGCCACGAGCACGCCCTGGTGCGTGACCGGGTTGAACACGAGGTGCACGCTGCCGCGGGCCGCTCCCGCGAGCCCAACTTCGCGCGACGACGGGCTCGTGAGCAGCCCGAGCAGCTGACTCTGCTGCTCGACAACGTGGGTGAGCGTGACCGTGCGTCGCTGGAACCACAGATCCTGCGCCCCAAGGAGCAGGATCAGCGCCGCCGCGGCGGCCAGCCCGGCCATCCACGGCCACCGTGCCGCCGGCCGCGCAGACGCCGGCCGCACGGCCGAGAGGATCTGCGCACGGAGCGCCTCGGGCGGGGCGACCTGGGACGGCCCGGTCGCGAGTTCCGCCGCGACGTTCCGCAACTCTGCGAGGTCCTGGCGGCACTGCTCGCACGCCGTGAGGTGCGCCTCGAACGCCAGCACCTCGTCCGGAGCCAGCGCATCGAGCGCGTAGGCCGCGACGAACTCGCGGGCTTCCTCGTGCGTCACGGGACGGTCTCCTTCCCGGCGGTCTCGAGCGCGGAGCGGAGGCGCAACAGCCCGTCCCGCATCCGCGTCTTGACCGTCCCGAGGGGCGCGCCGGTCCGATCCGCGATCTCGCGCTGCGTATAGCCGCCGTAGTACGCGAGAACGAGCGCGGCGCGCTGCTCCGCCGACAGCGCGCCGAGCGCGACCTGGACCCGGGCGCTCTCGACCTTTCGGATCGCTTCGGAGACAACGTCGGCGTCGTCCGTCATCGTCTCGCTGAGCGGGACCGCAACGTGCCGGCGAAGACGCCGCACCGCGTCGACGCTCTTGTGGTGCGCGAGCGAGAGAATCCAGCTGCGCGGACTCCCGCGCTCCACATCAAAGGCGCTCGCGCCACGCCAGATCCCCAGGAACACGTCCTGGGCAACCTCCTGCGCGGCCTGGGCATCCTGCAGCATCCCGCGGGCGAGCGAGTACACCGGCCCGGCGTACCGATCGTACAGCGTTTCAAACGCGCGCACGTCGCCCTGCGCGACACTCCGAAGGAGCGCCCCGTCGTCGTCCCCTTGCACTCTGCCGCCTGCCATTGCCACCCCGCCTGGGATGAACCGGAGCGGGTGTTTCGCACCCGCTGCTGAGAATCCTGTGAACGCCCATGCATCGCCGCCTCCACCTGACTGTTCGCCCGGGGGGGTCGAACGGATGGGCGCCCAGCGTGTTCAGACGGGCCCGATGCGCACGCGTACCCCGGGAACGGCCCCCGTGGCCGCGGCCGCGCTGCCCTGGTTGACCGCGACCTCGACGACCCCGTCGCTCCCCACGTAGGCGACCGCCTGCCCCCGCGGGACGTCGCTGAACGTCTTTCCGACGGCCGCGGTGATCGAGCCGGCGCCCACCTGCACCTCGATGGGACCCTTCGCGGGCATGCTCGCGAGCAACCCCCCGGGAATCGTCGTGAGCACGTTACCGAACGGATCCACCCACAGGACCTCTCCCTCGAGCCGGCACCCGCGGCGCCGTCCGGCGGGAAATGCCAGATCGACGAAGTGATCGACCGGACGCCCGATCGTCTCGACCGCCTCGCCCGCGGCAAGACGCGCGGCCGCCGGGGCAAACACGTCGCGTCCGTGGAACGTCGAGGACGCGACGGCGCCCCCGCCGGGAGTGGCGACGAGGCGGAAGATGCGCCGGGTCCCGAGCCGCCGGGCGGCCGGCATCAGCAGGCCGTTGTCGGGGCCCACGAAGAAGTGACCGCCGGACGCGACGGCGAGCGCCGCCCGCGCGGCGCCGACCCCAGGATCGACAACCGCGCAGTGGACGGTGCCGGGCGGAAACGCGGGCGCCGCGGACCACAGCAGGTATGCGCCCGCGCGGATGTCATGGCGCGGGACGTCGTGGGAGATGTCGACGAACACGGCGTCGCCGCCCGCTGCCGCGCCCTTCATCGCCGCCGGATACGGCGACCGGCTCCCGAAATCCGACAGGAACGTGAGGATACGCACAATCGAGGCGGCGCTACGCGGATGCCCGCTCGGTCCCGCAAAACTCCTCGATCGTGTTGACGAGCACCTGTGCGCACGCCACGACCGACGGGAGGTCAACGTATTCCACGTCCGCGTGCGCTCCGTCCCCGGCCGGACCGAAGAGCACGGTCGGCACCCCGGCGCCCGCGAGCAGGGCCGCGTCGGTCCAAAACGCCGCGCCGGTGTAGGCCGGCTCCTCTCCGCGCACGGCCACGCACGCCCGGTGCAGCGCCGGCACGACGCCGGCGCCGCGGTCCGCCTCCAGCCCGGAGCGCGCGCCGGACACGCGCAGCGACGCCTGGAACGTCGGATCCCGCTCGCGCAACGCGTCCAAAATGCCCTGCAGCTCCGCCCGGACCGCATCGTCGGTCTCGTCAGGCAGGGTGCGGCGTTCTAGCGCAAGCTCGCAGGACGGAGGATAGGTGCTCAGCCCTTCGCCGCCCTGGATCAGCGACGCGTGCAACGACGGGCGGCCAAGGAGTGGATGCCTCCGCCGCGGGAGCACGTCGCGCTCGAGCAGCTCCAACCCCGCAAGCACACGTCCCATGCGCGCGATGGCGTCGACCCCGGCGCCGTAGTTGCTGCCGTGGGCCGCGCGGCCTTCCGTCCGAATCGTCGCCCAGAGAAAGCCTTTGTGCGCAACGCAGAGCGCGAGCCCCGTCGGCTCGGTCACGATCGCGGCGTCGGCACTGACCCGGCCTGCGATCGCCGCGGTGCCGACGCTCAAGTGCTCCTCGTCCGACACGAACGTCAGCACGACGTCTCCGAGCAACGCCCGTTCGGTCGAGCGCAGGGCGGCGATGGCGGCGACCATCGCCGCGAGGCTCGCTTTCATGTCGAGGGCGCCGCGGCCATACAGGCGGGCCGCGCGGATCTCGGGCGTGAACGGCGCCTGCATCCCCGCCGGCCCCACGGTGTCCATGTGCCCGTTGAGCAGCAGGCGTCGGCCGCGAGCGGGGTCGGACCCCGGCAGCACTGCGACGACGTTGGGACGTCCGGGCGCCGCGTCCTCGACCGTCACGGTCATCCCGAGGCGGCGGCACACCTCCGCGAGGTGAGCGGCGATCGCCCCCTCGCCGGCGCCGCCAGGCACGAGCACAGGGTTTACGGACGGGATGCGAACGAGTTCGGCGACGAGATCCGTCAGCCGTGTCGCATCCACGATCGGTGGCGTTGAGCGCGCCATTCGGGTCTCCCTTCCTGGACCGGGCGTTCGGAGGGTGTGGGTGAACGTCGCCGGGCGTCGTCACCACCCAACAGGAGAAGGCATTTTGCGGGGACCGTGCGGCTTCCTGTCGCGCACATGCCGCCCGTAATCGGGCATGGCGTTCGATCGTGAGGCCGGGGGGCGCCCGCTGTCTACGCCGGACGCCCGGCGTTCACGCCGATCAGGGTGAGGATGTCCGGCTGTTGAGCCGTCTCCTCCGCCAGACTACGAACGAGCTCGTGCGGCAGTATCCGGGTCTTGCGGGCCAACCGCCTGTAGTGCTCGATCGTGGAAGAGGAGAGCCCCAACGCACGCAGCAGGTCAAGCGACGCCTCGAACGTCGCCCGCCGCGCCGCGCCCTGCGGGGACATATCCCGCCGCTCCAGCGTCGCTCCGGCACGCCCGTGAACGCCGAGGGCATGAACGCGACCGCTCATCGTTCTGGGTTGAGGTCTGTCCCACTGCGCCACCATCTTCCATCCTCCGATTGATCGTTGACGTGTATCGATCGTACTTCCTTCGATAGTCGCGGAGTATCAGGTGAGCGACCGATTGTTGGGCGGGACAAAACCTGCCAGCACATTCTTCGAAGGTTCCCACGAAGTTACGAAAACGGCTACCCCGACCGCTTCCCGTGGCGGGAGGTCTCGCATCAGGAGGTGAGACAGAAGCCCGCAGGCGGGCTCAGTGCTGGCAGGACGGGCAGTAGAACGTTGGGCGCCCGTGGAACCGGCCGCCGCGAACCTTCGCGCCACACACGGGGCACGGCTTGCCAGCGGCGCCGTACACGGCGAGACGATACCGACCCTCTCGCCCGAACGCGTCTTGAAACTCCGGCTCGCCACCTGCCTCCACGGCCTGGCGCAGGGTCTCGCGCGTGGTCCGGTACAATACCCGCGCTTCGGTCGGGGTCAGCGACTCCACCTTGCGGTCCGGGCGAACGCGCGCGCGAAACAGGATCTCGTGCGCCCACAGGTTCCCAATCCCGGCGATCCGCTCCTGATCACACAGCAGGTCCTTGACCGCGCCTTTGAGGCCGAGCGCCCGTCGAAACGCCTCGAAGGTGGTCGTCGGTGCAAGTGGCTCGATGCCGAGATTGCCGAGCGGCGTACGTGCCCCGGCCTTGACGAGATGGAACGAGCTCAACTGCAGGTCTCGGAACTCGAGCGCGGTGCCGTCGGTGAACACGAGCAGCAGGCCCGTCCCCTTGTCCGGCTCTGGCGCCTGCGCATGAAACCGAACAACGCCCCATAGCTTGTAGTGAAACACGAGCACCCAGCGGCCCAGCAGGAACCAGAGCGCCTTGCCATGGCGGGCCACGTCCTCGACGGCGGCGCCGCGGACGGCGCGGGCGAGCCCCTGCGGCGTGTGGGTCCGCACCGCAACGGGCCGGAGCACGGCGCAGCGGTCGATGATCTTCTTGCCGACGGCCCGCACTAGGCTGCGTCGCGCTGTCTCCACCTCGGGCAGCTCAGGCACCGCGCACCTCTTTCTCGGCCGCGGCGAGCACGCGGGCCACGGCATCGCCGGGCGGGACCGCGCCCTGCGCGAACTCGGCCGTGCCACCGCCGCGCCCGCCCACCGCGCGGCACACGCGCGACAGCAGCGCGGCGAGGTCCGGCCCGTCGCCCGGCGCCCGCGCGAACCAGACGCGGCCGGTTTCGCTCACGCCGGCCACGACGACCGCCTGTGTGAGCGCGGTCACCTCACGCAACAGTGCCCGGACCTCGTCGCCGTCCCGGTTTGGGAAGAGCAGCTGCACGACGCGCCCCTCCGACCCGGCCGGGAGGGCGGCCACGCGCTCTGCCGCTTCGTACCCCAACAGACGTTTACGGGCGTCCTGCAGGGATCGCTCGTGCACGCGGCTCTCCGCGACGATCCGGTCGAGCGCGTCGCCGAGTTCCCGGTCACGCACCGTCAGCCGGGCACTCCACTCGCCGACCAGCGCGTGCTTCCATTGATAGTCGCGCACCGCCCGCCATCCCGCCAGGAACTCCGCCCGCAGACGCCCGCGGCTGCGCTCCCACCGGCGCACGAGCACCGGGCCGAGCTCGCCGGTGCTTCTCACGTGCGTCCCGCCGCATGCCGAGCGGTCGCACCCGGCGATCTCGATCACGCGCAGCGTCCCCGCGCGGCCGGACGGGCGGCGGAGCCCGAGGGCGTCCGCGTCGGCCGCGTCGACGAACCGGATCGTCACCGGGCGGTTCTCGAACACGATCTGGTTGGCGGCATCCTCGACCCGCCGCACCGCGTCCGCGTCCAGCAACGCGACGTCGAGATCGAGCGTCGAGGACTCGCCGAGATGCACCGAGACGGTCTTCGCGGCGAGCACGTCGAGGAAGACCGCCGAGAGCAGGTGTTGCGCGGTGTGCTGCTGCATGTGATCGAACCGTCGCGGCCAGTCCAGCTCGCCCGCCACGTCCGCGCCCGGAACCAAGCCGCCGGACGGATCCGCGCCGTCGAGCACATGCACGACCTCCTCGCCGGCGTCCACCACGTCCACGACCCGGTGGCCGCCGAGCGTCCCGGTGTCGTGGGGCTGCCCCCCGGAGGTGGGATAGAACGCGGTCCGGTCGAGCACGATGCCGCCGCGGCCGCCGTCGTCAGGCGACGCCACCGCGACGACGCGCGCGGGGAACGCCCTGAGGTACGCGTCGTCGTAGTACAGACGCTCCGTCACCGGCGTTTCCGGCGCGGAACCGCGGGAACCCACGGCTCCGCCGCCTGTGCTACAATACACGGGATGCTCCTCATCACACTGGTCTCCGACGCCATCCAGTTGTTGACGCTCCTGATCGTCGTGCGGGCCGTGCTCTCGTGGATCCCCTCGGCGGACTACGGGCACCCCATCATCCGCTTCGTCATGCGCGTCACCGACCCGGTGCTGGAACCCGTGCGGCGAGTGCTTCCGCCGCTCGGCGGCTTGGACCTCTCCCCGATCATCGCCATTCTGCTGTTGCAGTTCGCGGGCCAGTTATTGATCCGGGTGCTGATCTCCCTGCTCGCCGGCGCCTGAGGCGCCCGCCTACGTCGACGCGGGTTTCTTGCGCCGCGCGACCACGCGGCGACGCCGGCGGGGCTTGTGGTTCAACACGTTCTCCGGCAGATTCTCTTCCCATGTGATCATGCTGTGAAAGTAGACATTGTCGCCCTCGTCGAGACCGCGCGTCACTTCCGTGATGTGCATGTTCGTGGCGCCGAACGCCTTCAGCGCATGCTGCACCGCCGGCTCGGGCTTCGCACGATCGCCGCACGTAAAGATGTCGAGCGCGACGTAGCCGGCCTCGGGCCAAGTGTGCACCGACAAGTGGGACTCGGAGATCACCACCACGCCGCTGACGCCGGTGGGACGAAACCGGTGGAACGAGATCGCCCAGATTTGCACGTCCGCGACCTCGGCCGCCTGCACCATGATCTGCTCCACCTGCTCGACCCGGCTGATCACGTCCGGGTTGCAGCCTGACCCCTCCACAATGTAGTGGTGCCCGACGGTTTCCACCGCCGACCTCCCTCCCCGCCGCGAAAGATCGCGCGGCTCCGCTGCGACGATTCCGGGGGGCGTCGTGCCCGTCCCGGTCAGGCAAATCTCCGGATCAGCGCGATCACGCCTGTGCTGATGATCGTCACGAGAAACGCGCTGACCGCGGTCCCGAGCGCCAGGGCGATGATCGCCTGTCGCCGCGGCAGGCCGAACAGCCATGCGAGGATCGTTCCGGAGTAAATGCCCGGGCCCGGCAGCGGCAGGCTCACATAGATGCCCACCCCGAGCACGCCCCAGCGCTCCACGTAGCCGCGGCCCCGGTTCCGTACCTCCTCGATCCCCCACCGCACGATCGGCACCCCGGACAAAAACCGGTGGTAGAAGAGGTCCAGCACCAAGAACATCGGGATGATCATCGCCCAACTGGCGGTGACCGCGGCGAGGCAGGCGACCACGGGAGGCAGTCCCTTGGTGATCCCGTAGGGAATCGCCAGCCGCAACTCGACCCAGGGCACGATCGAGAACAACATCACCTGAACGATCCTAGCGGGCATTCGGGCCTGCCGACGCTCGAAGCTGCGCGACGCGCGCCCGGCGGGCCCGGATGCGGACCTCCGCCTCGCTCCACAACCGCCGCTCGTCAGGGCCTTCCGGGGTGAACGCGGGAACGGGAGCAGGGTGTCCTTGCTCGTCGAGGTGGACCATCGTGAGAAACGCCGTGCACGTATGGTGACGCGCCCCCGACCGCGGGTCCTCGGCGTCCACGCGGACGCCGATCTCCATCGACGATCGCGCGACGTGCGTGAGCACCGTGCGAAAGTCCACGATCTGACCGATCCGAAGCGGGTTGTGAAAGTAGACGGTGTCGAGCGATGCCGTCACCGTCGCGCCGCGGCAGTACCGGGCGGCGGTGATCGACGCCGCCTCATCGAGCATCTCGAGCAGCTTGCCGGCAAACATCAGCGTCCCACTGAGGGCGTCTTCCGGGCGCACCAGCCGCGACAGCGTCACCGCGTGCCGCGTCCGCACGTCCGGAATCGCATCTTCGCCGTCGCGGTGCGCACGAAGCCGCGCCAGCCGCGCCGCCTTGCGGGCTTCGGCCTCCGCCCACAACACCGCCTCCGCCTCGGAGCCGGGCGTGATCGTCCGTCCCACCGGCCGGGGGCACTCGTGCTCGTCCAGCGAAACGAAGGCGAGATGGGAGGACGTCGCCCGCCTCGGCACGCCCCGCTGTGGCAGCTCGGCGTGCACCGTCACACCGACCTCGAGGGAAGACCGGCCGATGGATTCCACCTGTGCGTCCATCGTCACGATCTCTCCGAGGTGGATCGGCGTGAGGAAGTCCAGATCGTCCATCGCGCCGAGCACGACGGCCCCACGCGCCGCGCGCGACGCGGCGAGCGTTCCGGCGGTCGCGATCCATGACATCATCCGTCCGCCGTACAGGGTGCCGCGCTGGTTGGTGTGCTCGGGAAAGACCAACTGAACCATCTGGAAGCGCGTATCCGCGATGGTCGGCACCCTGCCCTCCTCACTGCGCCACCGAGTATGGTACCACATAGCCGGGAAAAATCTACCCGTGTCTCCGCACGCTTCCCGGAACTCCTTGTCTACCGCGTCTACCGCGGCAATTCGATGGTCACTTCGGAAGCGAGTATGGTACCATAGAGCCGCCGATCTGCAAGCAACCCTTCGCGCCCGCATTGGTGAGGAGGACACATGCCGTCACGTCGACCTTCCCCGATCCGCTGCGCGCGGAGTGTGCGACCGTGACGTTGCGCTACCGCCTGTCGCGCCTCAGCCGGCCGGGTCCGCGTCGGACGTTCGGACGGACGTGGCTCGTAGTCTGCCTCGTTGGAGCCTTCCTCACGCTGGGTTTCGCCGGCGGCCAGCACCTGTTTATCGTCGTCACCGTCTGGCTCGTCTGCGTCTTTGCGCCGGTGCGCATCGCGGTCGAACTGCTCCACACGCACGGCCCGCGCCTCCGAGACGCCCTGCGTCGGGACCTGGAACGCCGGGACGATCGGTACGACACACGCGAACATGTAGCCGTGATGACGGAAATGTTGTTCGAACGCGACGTACGGCTACCTCGTCTCGCCCCGCCGGATCTCGGTGCCAAGGTCACCGACGCCGCGATCGCGCTCTGTCACCGGGCGTTCCGCACCGGGGGCGGGTCGCTCGGCGTGCTGCAGGGCGCGACGACCTGCAGCGCGCTGCTCGAGCGCTGGGTCGGGACGATCGCGGCCGGCGCACCCGCCGCGCGACCGGTGCCACCGGCCGCCGCGGCCGGCCGCGGCCCGGCGACGGCCGCCTCGAACGGCGCGCACCCCCCGGCGCTGTGGGATCCCGAGGCCAGCATCCAGGAGCAGTGGATCACCCTGCGGGCGGTCGCCGGAATGGCCGCCCTCGCGAAGACGCTCGTCGCGGTCTACGAAGACAGCGCAGGACGTCCGATGGAGAACGGTACCGCAGCGCGCGTGGCCGCCGATACGGCCATGGACTACGCCGACCAGATCGGCCTGCGGTTGGAAGGTCCTCCGTGGGAGCAAGCCGCGGGAGTCCCGTGCGTTCCGCTTCCGCAGGAGCTCCTCGGGCGGCTCGCGGAGACCTGGATGGCCTACTGCGAGGCGCCTCTGCCGGCCCCGCGCCGGCTCGTGGCGTTTCTCGACAGCATGCCGCAGTGACGCGCGACCGCCGCGCGGTCACGCCGACGCCAGTGACCAGGAGGAGCCCGAGCGCCAGACGGAGCCACGCCGCGATGGGCTCGGTCGTCGCGGATCGCGAGGCGCGTCCACGGGTCAGACCTGTGGCGCACATCCGCGTGAGCGGAACGGTCAGCAGGGCGAGCGACGACCAACGCACATAGACCCCGCTCAACACACCAGCGATCACCAGGACATACGCGCCGTTCAGCAGGACGTAGGTCGCTCTCGACTCACCTCTCAAGGTGGGACCGACTGAGGGAGCGGCCAGACCCACCGCCGCAAGGCACCCGAGCGACAGCGCGTACAGCACGGGCACCAGCTTGACGGCCTGCGCCGGCGCGTAGCAGGCGCTAAGTGTCATCCGGGGGCCGAAGAGGAGAAAGACCACCGGCCGGAGCACGCTCCGGCACGGACGCGCGCGCGAACGCCCCCCCACGAAGGCCTCGATATGGAGAGCCGGCGCTGCGACGCCCCGGTCGCGGCTC
>DASQGM010000159.1:0-2593 GCA_035632615.1 bacterium
GCTCCCGGCTCACCCACCTGACACGCGACGAACTCCTTGGCCCCCAGGTTCATCCCGTCCTGAATCGGGCTGACGACGCAGACGTCCGCCAGCCGGTACAGCGCCGCCATCCCGGCCGGGGGGAGCGGATCGGGCAGGGCGACGACCGGAAGCCAGTCGCCCGTTCCGTGCGCGGCGTTGAGGCGCTCGATCCGCTCTTCGACTTTGGCCCGCAGATCGCGGTACACTTTGATCTGCCCCCGGCTGGCGGCCATCTTTTGGATGAACACGACGCGCGACCGGTACTCCGGGCGCCGCGTCAACAGCTGATCGATCGCCCGCAGCCGCTTGAGAATCCCTTTCGTGTAGTCGAGACGGTCGACGCTCAGGATCGCCCGCCGCCCATCGAGGCCGAGGAGCCGGCTCAGGCCGTCCATCCACCGCTCGGTCTGGGACGAGCGGGCGACCTCGTCCAACGCGGGAACGTCCACGCTGATCGGGAACGCCTCGACGCGCGTGCGCCGTCCGGCGTACTGGATGGTTCGTCCGATGACGTGGGCGCCGAGATCCCGCTGCGCGCACTCCAAGAAGTGCGCCACGTGACGCTCGTGCTGGAACGTCAACAGATCGTTCGCCAACAGGCCGTCGAGCAGCTCCACGCGATCCGGGCAGACGCGAAACGCGTCCCACGCCGGCCACGGGACGTGCCAGAACTGCATGAGGAACAGGTCCGGACGAAGCCGCCGGAGCACGCGGGGACACGTCGCCAGGTGATAGTCGTGCAGCCACACGATCGCGCCGCCGGGCGCCTCGGACGCGACGGCTTCCGCAAACTGCTGGTTGACCGCCTGGTACGTCTCCCAGTAGCGGGCGCGGATGCGGATCTGATCGAGCACCATGTGGCACAACGGCCACAGCACCTGGTTTGCGTAGCCGTAGTAGTAGCCGTCGACTTCCGGCTTCGAGAGCGCGATCCGCTTGAGCGTGTAGCGGGGATGATCATCCGGTACGCGAATGCGGGCGTGCGCGTCGGTGACGTCAAAATCCGCGTCCCCGTCCCCCCACGCGATCCACGTCCCCGACGTCACCTGCATGACTGGATCCAGCGCAGCCACGAGCCCGCCGACCGGCCGTTCGACCATGGGTCCGCCCGGCCCGCTCCGATGCGTGTACGGCTCGCGGTTGCTGACGATCACCAGTTCACGACCGTTCAGAATGTCATCCAGCCGCTGCAGGCGCGCCCGTTCGATCGCCATCACGTACACCTCCACACCCGAGAGTTGCCCAGGACCCGGGGCGTGGCTGCGCATGCACAAAGCAAAACCACCCGGAGAAGGTCTCCGGGTGGTCCACGGCCCGGCCGGCCTTCTCTCGATGCCTACGGGGTTAGCTGACGGGCTCGGGCCGAGAGACTGCCCCGCCTGTGCACACACAGGCTACGCCCCACGAACCTGGGTCCCCCGCTCCCCGGCGACGCCGGGAATTCGGCATACCGCTTTGCCTTGCGCTACCAACCTATATTGTCCCCAGACTGTTCGCGTTTCTCACATGGATCTGGGCGTGGCTCGCGCGAGCCCAGAGGAGCCCGTGGAGCCGGCGCCGCGTCGATCGTCCCGACTCAGCGCGCTCGGACGTCCAGCGCGTCCCGCAGCGCATCGCCGATGAAGAAGACCGCGACGACCGTCGCCGTCACGACCGCCCCCGGGGCGATGACCAGAATGGGGTTCGAGGTGAGGTAGGTCTCCGCCTGAATCATCAAGTTGCCCCACGTGGGGATCTCGGGCGGCAGACCGAACCCGAGGAAGTCGAGCGCCGCTTCGGCCAGCATCGCGCCGGCGACGGCAAACGCGGCCTGCACCAGGATCGGGCCCATGGCGTTGGGCAGGATGTGGCGAAACACGATCCGGCGCACGCCCGCCCCGCCCGCGCGCGCGGCGTCGACGAACTCCCGCTCCCGCAGTGACAGATACTCGGCGCGCACGATGCGCGCGAGCCCGGTCCAGCCGAACAGCCCCAGGTACCCCACCATCATGAGGACGGGAGCCCGGCCGCCGGTCCAGTTGAGCAGGATCAGCAGCAGGAAGATCGCCGGGAAGCTGAGGACCAGATCGACGAGACGCATGATGGCGGTATCCACCCAACCACGGAGATAGCCGGCGAGCGATCCCAGGACGACACCGATGACACCGCCGAGCAGCATTGCCGTCAACCCCACCAGCAGGCTGATGCGTCCGCCGTACAGCACGCGCGCCAGCTCGTCGCGGCCGAGATCGTCCGTGCCGAGCGGATGCTGCACGCTCGGCCACGCGAACGCGTGATCGGGATCGAGCAGCATCGGGTTGTACGGGGTCAACAGGGGGGCGAACACCGCCCCGCACGCGATCAGGACGAGCACCGCCGCGCCGGCGACGGCGGCCCGGTGGCGGCGGAAGCGCGTCCACGCGAGCATCCGCGGCGTCGCGACCGTGTTACCCATATGAGGATGATTCACGCGCGGATGGAGCCACCGGGAACGACACCGCGGAAAAGCGAATTCGATTTCCGCGTAGTGGGAGAAGACGGCGAGGAGCGTAGGAGGAGGGTGCGCCGTGCATCCGCTTGAGCCTCGAGCTCG